>CAVUDC010000005.1:0-194441 GCA_963740165.1 uncultured Actinomycetota bacterium
ACACTCGATGACCGCGTCGACGCGATCGGCAAGTATCGCCTGGTCGACCTCGGCATCGTTGGCGACACCGGAGCCGTCGCACGTGCCGCCCTCTCGGCGCTTGAGGCAACGGGGACGACGAGTGTCGGATACCGCACCGCCGATGTCGCCGAGCGCGTCCGCGCGGCGCGGTACTGGTCTGAGCAGGCTGTGGAACCGGTGGACGAGCCGGGCTTCGTCGATCCCGCCGCCCTGCACCAACGCGCTGGACGCGATGCTTCCCGACGAACGCGTCGTCGTGGTCGACGGGGGCAACGTCAACGCCTATCCGGGTGCTCACCTGCGCGTTCCGGACGACGAGGGGTACGTCCTCCCCCTCTCGTTCCAGTCCATCGGGCTCGGGCTCGCCAGCGTGATCGGCGCCGCAGTCGCACGTCCCGACCGGATGGCCGTGCTCGGCACTGGTGACGGGTCGCTGCTCATGGGAGCTGTGGAGCTGGAGACCGCCGTGCGGTTGCGGCTCGGCATGGTGGTCATCGCATTCAATGACAGTGCGTATGGCGCCGAGATCCATCTCTTTCCGGAATCGACGGCCGCGGAACAAGAGATCGTCCGGTTCCCCGACACCGACATCGCGGCGATCGCGCGGGGCTACGGCTGCGACGCGATCACCGTGCGCTCTCTCGACGACCTGGGCGGCGTGGCCACCTGGCTCGCCTCCGCTCGCGATCGGCCTCTCGTGATCGACGCCAAGATCACCGGACGCCCCTCCTGGCTCATGGCCCGGGAGCACGGGCACTGACCAACACCGCACGTACTCGCACGCAACAGAAACAAGGGAGTTTCACCATGATTCACAACACAGCAATCCGTGCCCGCCGGGCCCTCGTCGCCACGGGCGCCGTCGCCGCGCTCGTTCTGGCGGGCTGCGCCGCCGACCCGGAGGGCGCCTCATCCGGAGGGGACTCCGGTGGGGGCGACGCAGCAGGCGAGGGTGGCACGATCCGGGTCGCCTATCTGGCAACCGGCTCGTCGCTTCCCCTCTTCGTAACCGCCGAGAAGTATGCCGAAGAGGTCGGGATCAACGTCGAGCTCGTCGAGGTCGCGAGCGGCAACGAGTCGATCACCGGAGTCGCGACCGCCCAGTACGACGCCGGGTTCGCCGGGATCGGTTCTGCCGCGTACAACGCCGTGGACGAGGGGTTGCCCGTGCGCTACGTGGCGCCGATGCACGCCGGATACATCGAGGACTACTTCATCGTGTCGTCGCAGCTCGCGGGCTCGTCGGATGAGGCCGCCGCGGTCGCCGAGGACATGTCGCAGCTCGCGGGTCAGACGTTCGCCGTCAACGCGCCGGGCGTCGTGACCGAGGCGCTGCTCGGCTTCGCCCTGGAGCGCGGCGGGCTGTCGATGGACGACATCGCGCTGGAGTACATCCCGTTCCCCGATCAGGTGCCGGCGCTCGCAAACGGGGGCATCGCGGCCGGCATCCTCTCGGAGCCGTTCCCCACGCAGGCGGAGGGCAACGGGTCGGGTTACCGCCCGTGGGAGACCCCGACGGATGAAGATCCGCTGCCGTTCACGGGGATCATCTACAACACGGACTGGGCGGACGAGAACCCGCAGGTCGCCGAGGACTTCATGCGCGCCTATGCGATGGCCGCCGAAGATCTCGACGCGAACGGTTGGGACACCCCCGAGATGCTCGAGCTCGTCGAGCAGTACACGGGTGCGGATCCCGCCATCGTGGCTGCGTCCCGCCAGCACCACATCCCGGCCGACCTGAGTGTGGACTTCGACGTCCTGCTGCGTTACCAGGAGTTCTTCATGGAGCAGGGCTCGTTGAACTATGACGAGATCATCCCCGAAGAGGACATCTGGGACTTCAGCTGGCGCGATGCCGCGCTCGAGAACTGACGCGGTGAGCCGATGAGCGCACAGATGCAACCGAAGGTCCGACTCACCGACGTGAGCAAGCGGTTCCCGGGAAAGGAACAGGTCACCGCACTCGAGGATGTCTCGCTCGACATCGCGGAAGCCGAATTCGTCTCCATCGTGGGGCCGTCGGGCTGCGGCAAGTCCACTCTGCTGCGTCTCGTCGCGGGCCTGTACGAGCCATCCTCGGGCACGGTCGAGATCCAGAGCTCCAAACCCGACCGACCGAAGACGGCCATGGTGTTTCAGGAGCACGCGCTCTTTCCCTGGATGTCGGTGCGCGAGAACGTCATGTTCGGCCCACGCAACCGCAATGTCCCCAAGAAGGAGGCGGCCGAGATCGCGAACGAGCAGCTGGCGCGGCTCGGCCTGGCACGCTTCGGCGACTTCTTCCCTCACCAGCTCTCGGGCGGAATGAAGCAGCGCGTCGGCATCGCCCGCGCGCTCGCGCAGGATGCCGAAGTGCTGTTGATGGACGAACCACTCGGCGCGCTCGATGCCCAGACGCGCACCCTCTTGCAGGAGCAGATCCTCGAGCTGCGTCAGCAGACGAAACCGACGGTGCTCTACATCACGCACGCGATCGATGAGGCGGTCTTCCTCTCGGATCGCGTGGTGCTGATGTCCGCCCGACCGGGAAGGATCCGGGACATCGTCGAGCTCGACTTCGGGCCCGACCGCACGCCGGAGCTTCGCGGTACGCCGGAATTCGCCGCGCTGTCGCAGGACATCTGGAATCACCTGCGCGACGAGGTGCAGGCGGCCATGGCGGTGGACGACCGGTGAGCTGGCGTGGCCTTCGCGACAAGTGGGCCCTCTTCGTCGGTCCCGTGGTCATCCTGCTCGGGTGGGAGATCCTCAGCCGGACCGGCGTCATCCGGGCCACGTTCTTCCCGCCGCCCACCGAGATCATCGCCCGGAGCGTGATCGTTTTCGAGCCGGCTTCCGGGCTGGGTGGCGACATCATCGCGACCGTCCTGCGGGTGCTCGTCACGATCGTGCTGGCGGTGGTTCTGGGAGTCGGGGTGGGGATCGCCATCACCGCCTCGCAGTGGATGGATCGCGGCGCGCATACGATCCTGGCTTTCCTCTACCCCATCCCCGGCGTGCTGTTCTTCCCGTTCCTGACGTTTCTGCTCGGGCGGACCGAGATGGCGATCATCCTGACCGCGCTGGTGACGCCCCTCATCGTCATGATCCTGTACACCGTCGCGGGGGTGCGCAGCATCGACCGCACACTTGTCGAGGTCGCCGACAACTACGGCTCCCGGGGTGTGAAGCGGTTCTTCGACATCCTCGTGCCGGGTTCGTTGCCGTCTATCGTCACCGGCATCCGGGTTTCGCTCGGATTCACCCTGATCGCGGTCATCGCGATCGAGATGGTGGGCGCCCCGAATGGCCTGGGTCAGTTCCTCTGGTCCAACTGGCAGATCCTGCGGGTTACCGACATGTATGTCGCCCTGCTGATCATCGCCGTGATCGGGCTGATCAGTTCCGTCGGATTCGATGCCGTGGCCGACCGCCTCTTGCCGTGGCGACGTGACGTGCAAGGAGCACAGATATGAACCCGACGGTACGGCGCTGGGCGCAGTCGTGGGCCATTCCCCTCGCGGTCATCGTGCTGTGGGAGGTCGTCACGCGCGCGGGACTACTCGACCCGCGATTCTTCCCGCCGTTGAGCGACATCGTCGTGACGGCGTTCGACGGCCTCGTGAACGGGCGGCTGGGCCTCGATCTGGTGCTGACTGTCCAGCGATTGCTGATCGCCTTCGCGCTCGCCGCGGTTCTCGGCGTTGCGATCGGCGTCGCCTCGGGACGGTGGCGCACTGTTGAGCTGCTCATCCGGCCGATCACGGACACGCTCTATCCGCTGCCGAAGATCGCCCTGCTTCCGCTCTTCATCATCATCGTCGGGCGGGGGGAGGTGGCGTACATCATCACCGCTTTCGCCACCGCCTTCTTCCAGATCATCATCAGCACGCGTGGCACCGTCCGGGACGTGCCGACAGATCTGATCGAGGCAGGGCGCAACTTCGGTGCCACGGGCATCCGGTTCTTCACCCGACTGCTGTTTCCGGCGATCGCGCCGGGCCTGCTGAACGGGCTGCGGCTCGGGATGGCGACGTGCCTGATCACGCTGATCGCCGCCGAGTTCGTCGGTGCCGAGTTCGGCCTGGGAGCGGCAATCCGCAGGGCCGGTCAGCAGTTCGCCATCGACGAGGTCTATGCGGGCATCCTGATCGTCGGTCTGCTCGGTTTGCTGATCAACCTGGCGTTCCGCCTGGTCACGCCGCTGGTGCTGCCGTGGCAGCGCGGACTCAGCCGGCGAGCACGCCGGCCGCGCGGGCGGGTACGGCGTAGGCGGCCGCGAGCGAGGCGGCGTCTCGTGCGCGTTGAGGCCGCTGGGGTTCGGAAGCACCCACAACTCCGCCGCGGCGAGTGACTGGTCCTGTCGGCCGGCCTTCGCGCGCGGTCGGTCGAAACCCTGTCGGTATGCGGTCAGCGCCGAGGACCGCGACGACGACCGGCCGCCACCGATCGACATCCGTTGTCAATCGAATCGCTCCGTCGAGCAACTCTTGCCGGGTGAGTTCGTCCGCGCGAGCGGTCGCGCGAGGGACGATGCTCGTGATGCCGATACCCGCGTCGAAGAACATCGCGCGGTCTTCGTCCGGCATCCCGTCGTCCGGGATCTCGCGATCGCGGAACGACTCGAGCTCAGTGCGAGAGAAGCCCACCGGCCGCGGGATCTACCGGTAGTTGACGAACTGCAGGTCGACGTCGAGGTCGGCGGCCTTCAGCACGCGGATGACCTCTTGCAGGTCGTCGCGGCTCTTCGACTGCACGCGCAGCTCGTCGCCCTGGATCTGCGACTTGACACCCTTGGGGCCCTCGTCGCGGATGATCTTGCCGATCTTCTTGGCGTTCTCTTGCGAGATGCCGTCCTTGATCGTCGAGACGATGCGGTACTCCTTGCCGCTCGCGAACGGCTCACCCGACTCGAGGCTCTTCAGCGAGATGCCGCGCTTGATCAGCTTGGACTGGAAGACATCCAGTACCGCCTTCGCGCGCTCTTCGCTGTTCGCCTTGATCAGGACGGTCTCGCCGCTCCACTCGACCGATGCACCGGTGCCCTTGAAGTCGTAGCGCTGCTCGATCTCTTTGCGCGCCTGGTTCAGGGCGTTCTCGGCCTCCTGGTGGTCGACTTTGCTGACGATGTCGAAGGATGAATCGGCCATCCATCCAGTCTATCCGGCGTCGTTCGTAGACTGGGGGGGCACGATGTATGGAGGTGGGATGCGACCGTTGACCGAGGACGAGGTTCGGGCGTCATTCGTGAACGTCGTCGACGAAGAGATCCGGCAGCTGCGGTTGCCGCACGACTTTCTGTTGACCGACTGGGATCACCTGGACTTTCTTCGCGTGGCGCGATCCCGAGACCCGCGGTCGCGGATACGTCGTCACCGAGCAGGACGGCAAACCGCTCGGCGTTGCCCTGCGGGCGGCATCGACGACTTCTCGGGCCCGCTCCGGAATGTGCGACCTCTGCCACACCCTGCAGCCCGCCGATCAGGTCTCGCTCTTCACGGCGCGCAAGGCGGGTCCCTCCGGCGCACACGGCGACACCGTCGGCACCTACATCTGTGCTGATCTCTCCTGTCACGAGAACGTCCGCCTCGCGGCGCCGCTCGCTCCGTCCGAGATGCGCGCCAGCGTGGACCGCCGGATCGATGGGGCGCGACGACGCACCGAACGGTTCGTCGAACGGGTGCTGGCGTAGTCTCGCGTCATGACGCAAGCACGGGTTGTGGTGGTCGGCGACGCACTCATCGATGAGTTGCGGGACGACCTCGGTGTTCGCGAGTTCGTCGGAGGGGCGGCCCTCAATGTCGCGGTCGGGCTGGCTCGGCTGGGCGTGCCGACAACGCTCATCGCGATGGTCGGGGACGACGAAGCGGGAGCGCGCATCCGCGCCTATCTCGCCGATTTTGATGTCGAGTTGCTCGCAACCCCGTCGCCACTCGGGACGTCGCGGGCCGTGAGTGAGCGGGCGGGCGGCGCCGAGCCCGCGTACGTGTTCAATGAGGCGGCTCAGGCTCGACGCATCCGTTTCGGCGATGCCGAGCGTGCTGCGATAGCGGATGCCTCGATGACGGTCGTGAGTTGTTTTCCGTTCGACGATGCGGCGCAGGCCGCGGGGTTCGCCACGACGGTTCGCACGAGTGAGACGCGTCTCGTGATCGACCCCAACCCGCGCACGGGCATGATGCGCGACCTGGCCGAGTTCGTCGCCGGATTCGAGGATCTCGCGCCGCGGGCGTCGCTCGTGAAGGTCGGGGACGACGACGCGCATCTGATGTTCGGAGAGTCGCTGGATGAATCGGTGGAACGGATGCGTGAGCTCGGTGTGCCCGTTGTGCTGGGTACACGCGGTGCTGACGGTGCGTTCGTGCGTGCCGACGTGCTCGGAGGCGACGAGCTCGTCGCGCCAATCGCGGATATACCCGGCCGCATCGTCGACACGATGGGTGCCGGCGATGCGACGCTGTCGGCGACGGTCGCGCGGCTCGCATTGGACGGCGACCCGACGGATGTGGCGCAGTGGAGCCTCGTGCTCGGCGACGCTATGGAGATCGCCGCCGCAACCTGTCGGTTCGAGGGTGCCCTGCTTCGGACGCCGAGCGAACTGCGCGACGTGGATCTCGACCGCCTCGGCACCTGACCGGCGTTCTTCGGGGCTCCCGTGATTGGGTAAGATGGGAGATCGCGCTTCCGGTCGTCTGCAAAAGTCGGACGGGCGCGCCCTGGCGAGTTACCCAAGCGGCCAAAGGGATCTGACTGTAAATCAGCCGGCGTAGCCTTCGGGGGTTCGAATCCCTCACTCGCCACCAAACGAAGAACGCCCCCACGAATGTGGGGGCGTTCTTCGTTTATCGGGTGCTGCGGGATTCGAGCAGCGGCGCGAAGCGTCGCGTGTTCGAGGGGCCCACGCCGCCCGAGGCTCCGCGCGCCGCGCAGCGGCGGGTGGAGAGGCGGTGGGGACCCTCACTCGCCACCAAACGAAGAACGCCCCCACGAATGTGGGGGCGTTCTTCGTTTATCGGGTGCTGCGGGATTCGAACAGCGTCGCGAAGCGTCGCCGGGGCCGAGTCCAGTCGGATCCGCGTGTCACGGTTTACCGTTGTCGACCCAGCGTGTGTGCGCTTTTAGCGCGTGGAAGACCGCGAGGCGAATCACAAAGTACGCGAGTACGACGGCGATCGCGATCATCACGACGTAGATCAGAAGTCCGAACAAGTGCCATCCGCCGAGTGAAGAGACCATTCGACCAGCGTAGGGCGGGCGTGCGCGAAAGCAATAGTTCAGTCGCGCCAGGAGTGCTGCGGGTCGTAGCCGAGCAGGCGCCGAGCCTTCGTGATCGAGAGCATCGTGTCGTGCTCGCCGAGGTCACCGTGCACCGGGACGTCGGGGAACACCTCCGCGACGAGCTCGGCATTGGATGTTGTGGTGACCGTGTCGGCGGCCGCGATGATGAAGCGGTCGAAGCCCGGAGGGGCGACCTGGAGTGCGCGTTCGATCGCCTGGGCACCGTCGCGCGCGTCGATGTAGCCCCAGAGGTTCCACTTGCGATCCCGCGGGTCGGCGTCGTACGGGAACGCCTCGTAGTCCTCGGGCACCATGACGTTCGAGAACCGCAGGGCCGTGATCGACACATCCGGATTCCATCGCACGAGCTCGATCGCGAGCTGCTCTTCGAGGTGCTTGACGAGCGAGTAGACCGACTCGGGCCGGGCGGGGTAGTCCTCGTCGACCGGGATATACGGCGGCGGCACGTCGAACGGCAGGCCGAGCACCGTCTCGCTGGACGCGTAGACGATGCGCGTAATGCCGAGGCGGATAGCCGCCCAGAACACGTTGAACGTGCTCGGCATGTTGTTGTGGAAGGTGGCGACATCCGGTGCGATCCCGGGAGCGGGGATGGCAGCCAGGTGAACGACCGCGTCGAACCCGTTGTGCTTGTCGTTGACGGCGGTGAGGGCGTCGACGACCTGGCCGTAATCCGTGAGGTCGACGCGCACGAAGCCGGGGCCTCGGGCTCCGACGACGTCCATGCCGATCACGTCGTGACCCGCGGCTCGCAGTTAGTGCAGAACGACGGAGCCGAGCTTGCCGGAAGAACCGGTGAGAGCAATACGCATACGCCCAGGCTCGCACACGTAACTGAAGGTCGCACGCGACGGATCAGAACGGGGGCGGCGCAGAACTCACGTGTCCGGTGGGTGTCTCGACCTGGACCGTGCCGTCGCTTCGGGTGATGAAGCGGAACTTGGTCACGTGTCGATGGACGTGATCCGGAGGGCACAGGGGACGCAGATTGACCTCGTCCGTCGTGCCTCCCTGGGCCCACGGCCTGTCGTGATCGATATCGGCGTCGAGGGCAAGCCGGTTGCACCCATCGCGGGCGCATCGTCCGAACCGCAGAATCAGCCAATCGCGCTGCGCCTTCGTTGGGCGGTAGGTGCGGCGGTCCATGTGGAGCACGATGCCGCGAACCGGATCCGTGATTACCCGGTGAAAAGCCTTCGCGTCAGTGAAGATCTGTGCCGCCGTGAGGGGATCGATGGGGCCGTGGCCGACGAGCTCTGCGTCTTCACGCGGCAGTGCTGCAAGACGAGTCGCGAGACGGCCAGCGATGTCGTCCGCGGAGCCATCGCCCGTGAGTAGGGAGACCGGCACGGTGACGAAGACCTTCGTCTTGACCGCGGTCGCCGTCCCCACGCCCATCAGCCACGAGGCGAACAGGTCGGCGCGGATCTGGTCACGGGTACGTCGTTCGCGGGAATCCTTCGCGGTCGCCTTCGCCGTTGCGTTCAGGCGGCGGCCGAGCGCCACCGCCTGAACGGTCGGCACGAGGGCCGTGACCCATGACATCCCATCGTCGATGTGCTCGATGCCCACGCGACGATCACGCATCGCGGCCGCGTGTCGTACATCGGCGCGGCGGGCATCGAGACGTTCGAGGAGTCGCTTGAGGCGCGCGCGGAACGCGGCGCGCGAGCACGACAACACCCACTCCGATGCGGCCGCATCGAGCTCGGCAATGGCCGCCTCGGCCTCGGCGCGCAACTCCGGCGAGGCGTCGAGCGGGGCCCGCAGCCGGGCGACCCCCGCCACGACCGCATCGACCAGAACGAGAGGCGCGAAGCCATCGAGTGCTCGACGCCACAGCCATGGCAGGGATTCGGCTGCGGTTCTGGCGGTGTACGCGAGCGTCCGAAGGGTCTGCTCGGCCACGTTCAGCCGCAGCGACAGGTCGAACAAAACTCCGCGTACAGCCATCTCTTCGCCGTCTGCACCGATGATGTCTGTGTACACATGCGGGTTCCGGCGAGCGAACTGGATCGCTTCCGCGATGCCGGCTGCGCGTCGCGCCTCATGTCGGATGGCCGCGAACTGATCGCTTTGCAGGTCATCGAAGAGGAACCCCAGCGACTCTTCCGTCGACACGCTCGTGGGCGCCGGATCGAGAAGTTCGAGGGGCTCGTTCATGCCTCAAGACTAGCATATATGTGCGATATAAGAAGGTATCTGAACGACAAACATAGAACATGAGTACTATCACTACGCTGAGGCTCAGCCCAGGGGAGGAACGATGACGCATCCGGCGCCCATCCGCGCCGTCGGAGTTCGCGATGTCGCGGCTCGCGCCGGGGTGTCGACACAGACGGTGTCGCGCGTGCTCAACGGGCATCCGCACATCCGTCCCGAAACGCGGCAGCGAGTGCTCGATGCGATTCAGGCGCTCGGCTATCGGATCAACAATGCCGCCCGCGCCCTCGGCACCAGCACGTCGCGCACCCTCGGAGTCGTGGCATCCGATGCCGCCCTCTATGGGCCCGCGGAAGGCGTCGCCGCTCTCGAAGCCGCCGCCCGCGCGGGAGGGCGCTGGATCGCCACGGCCTACGCGGATGCTGCGGATGCGTCGTCTGTCGAAGCTGCGGTGGGGCACCTGCTTGCACAGGGCGTCGATGGCATCGTGCTTGTCGCGCCGCACACACGCACGCTCGATGCTGCTACCGCGGCGGCGCCCGGTGTCCCCATCGTCGCCCTGAATGGCGGTACCGGTGCGGCAACGCAGTCCGCGGGGGCGGCACTCGCGGTGGCTCACCTGCTCGACCTCGGCCATCGGCGGATCGCCGAGGTCGCGGGCCCGGGTGACTGGCTCGAGGCGACGGCTCGATCCCGCGGTGTGGCTGAGGCGCTGGATTCCGCAGGCGTGCCCCTCGCCGCGCGGTGGGAGGGCGACTGGAGCGCTGCCGCCGGGTATGCGCTCGCGGAAGCGGTCGCCGATGCGCTCGGGCGCGACCAGGCACCCACGGCATTGGCAATCGCCAACGACCAGATGGCGCTGGGGCTCATGGCGGGTCTGCGCGCCCGGGGAATAGATGTACCCCGCACGGTGTCGGTCGTCGGGTTCGACGACAATCCCGACTCCGCGTTCTACCTACCCGCGCTGACGACGGTGCGCCTCCATCTCGCCTCCGAAGCGCGCCGGGTGGTCGCTGAGGTCGTCGGCGCGGTGGGGGACGTGTTCGCTGAGCCTCCGGTGCTTGTTGTGCGCGACTCTGCGATTCCGCGTCGCGGATAAAGCAGGCTCCGAGGTGACGGCGGAGCGCTCGCGCGAATCGGATGGTACCGGTAACATTGTGAAGGTCGCTCGAACCCGAGGCGACCGCCGCGAGACCGATGGAGCCCCCGTGAGCACACCCCAACACCCGACATCCGTCGAGGCTGCGATCACCGCCACCCGAACCGAGGTCGCAGCGCTGCATGCGGAGTTGGTGCGTTATGGCTTGGTGGTGTGGACGGGTGGGAATGTGTCGGGTCGGGTGCCGGGTGCTGAGTTGTTCGTGATCAAGCCCAGTGGTGTGTCGTATGACGATCTCGCTCCGGAGAACATGATCCTGTGTGACCTGAACGGGAATGTCATTCCGGGCACCCCGGGGAGTGACCGGTCTCCGTCGAGTGATACCGCGGCGCATGCGTATGTGTATCGGAACATGCCGGATGTGGGGGGTGTGGTGCACACGCATTCCACCTATGCGGTGGCGTGGGCGGCGCGGGGTGAGGAGATTCCCTGTGTGATCACGGGGATGGCGGATGAGTTCGGGGGTCCGATTCCGGTGGGTCCGTTCGCGGTGATCGGGGATGACTCGATCGGCCGCGGGATCGTCGAGACCTTGGCGGGACACCGGTCAGCCGCGCGGTGTTGATGCAGAATCATGGGCCGTTCACGATCGGGGTGTCGGCGAAGGATGCGGTGAAGGCCGCGGTGATGTGTGAAGACGCGGCTCGCACGGTCCACATCGCCCGGGAGGCGGGACCGTTGATCCCGATCCCGCAGGACAAGATCGACGCCCTCTACGGCCGCTACCAAAACGTCTACGGACAGAACGAGGACGATCGCCGATGACCGGAACATCTGCCGCCGACGCGATTCGTTCCGGCCGCACCGCCCTCGGCATCGAGTTCGGATCTACCCGCATCAAGGCATGCCTCGTCGACGCCGACAACCCCGCCGACGTCCTTGCCGTGGGCGGCTTCGAGTGGGAGAACAGCTTCGCGGACGGGCGCTGGACCTATGCCCTCGACGAGGTGTGGTCGGGGCTCGCCGCAGCGTACGGCGAGCTGGTGACGGATGCCGAGCAGCGCCATGGCGTCAGCCCCGTCACCGTGGGTGCCATCGGCGTCTCGGCCATGATGCATGGCTACCTCGCCTTCGGGTCCGACGACGAGCTGCTCGTGCCTTTCCGCACGTGGCGAAACACCTCGACGGGTCGCGCGGCGGCGGAGCTCACCGAGGTCTTCGGCGTGAACATCCCGTTGCGGTGGTCGATCGCCCACCTGCACCAGGCTGTGCTCGACGCCGAAAGCCACGTTCCGGACATCCGCTTCGTCACGACCCTTGCCGGGTACGTGCACTGGCGACTCACCGGTCGCCGCGTGCTCGGTGTCGGCGATGCCTCGGGAATGTTCCCGATCGATCCGGCGACGGGCGACTACGACGCGACGATGGTCTCGGCGTACGACTCGTTGGTGGAGGGGCGACTTCCCGCGGCGCTCACCGAATTGCTGCCCGAGGTGCTCGCCGCGGGTGAGTCCGCGGGTGCGTTGACGACGGAGGGCGCTGCACTGCTCGACCCGTCTGGCGCGCTGGCCCCCGGCATCCCGTTCTGCCCGCCCGAGGGTGATGCCGGCACCGGCATGGTCGCGACGAACTCTGTGTCGCCCCGCACCGGAAACGTCAGCGCGGGCACCAGCATCTTCGCGATGGTCGTGCTCGAGCGCCCGCTCGCGAAGGTGCACCACGAGCTGGATGTCGTCACGACGCCCGCCGGCGATCCGGTCGCGATGGTGCACTGCAACAATGGCGCGAGCGAACTGGCCGCGTGGGCGGGGATGTTCGCCCGGTTCGCCGAGGCGGCCGGAACCCCACTCGCGGCGGACGCCGTTTACGAGGTCCTGTTCCGTGAGGCACTCGGGGCGGAACCGGATGCCGGGGGTCTGCTGGCCTACAACTACCTCGCGGGTGAGCCGATCGCCGGGCTCGACGCGGGCCGACCGCTCGTCGTCCGCAGCCCCGACTCGCGCCCGACACTCGGCAACTTCGCTCGTGCTCAGCTCTACGCCGTCTTCGGCACTCTGAGCCTCGGAATGCGCGTGCTGCGCGGCGAGCACGTCACGGTCGACACGATGTATGCGCACGGCGGCATGTTCCGCACCGCGGGTGTCGCGCAGCGGTTTCTCGCCGCAGCCATCGAGGCGCCGGTCGCTGTGGCCGAAACCGCGTCCGAGGGCGGCGCCTGGGGCATCGCGGTACTCGCCTCTTACCTGAACGAGGCCGACGACCTCGCCCTCGACGCCTACCTGGCCGAGCGAGTATTCGCCACGACCGCGTTCGAGACCGTCGCGCCCGATCCCGATGACCTGGCCGGATACGCCACCTACCTCTCGCGCTACGAAGCCGGGCTCGCTATCGAGCACGCGGCCATCGCAGCGCTCTGACTCCTGAACGAAAGCAGAACTCCATGACCCGCACTCCTCTCGCTACCTCGCTCGAGCCCTATGAGGTCTGGTTCGTCACCGGCAGCCAGAACCTCTACGGCGAAGAGACCCTTCTCCAGGTCGCCGACCAGTCACAGGGCGTCGTCGCCCAGCTCGACGGTCACGTGCCGGTGAAGGTCGTCTGGAAGCCCGTGCTGAAGGATGCCGACAGCATCCGTCGCCTCGCACTCGAGGCCAACGCCGCCGACAACGTGATCGGCCTGATCGCGTGGATGCACACCTTCAGCCCGGCCAAGATGTGGATCGGCGGCCTCGACGCTTTGCAGAAGCCGCTGCTGCACCTGCACACACAGGCGAACGTCGAATTGCCGTGGGCCGACATCGACTTCGACTTCATGAACCTCAACCAGGCCGCGCACGGCGACCGTGAGTTCGGCTACATCCAGACCCGCCTCGGCGTCGCCCGCAAGACCGTCGTCGGGCACGCGTCCGACGAGCGCGTGCGCGCCGAGGTCTCGTCGTGGCAGCGCGCTGCCGCCGGCTGGGCCGCCTCGCGCAGCCTCAAGCTCGCCCGTTTCGGTGACAACATGCGCTACGTCGCCGTGACCGAGGGGGACAAGACCGAGGCCGAGCTGCGGTTCGGCGTGCAGGTCAACACCTGGGGTGTCAACGAGCTGGCGGATGCTGTGGCCGCTGCATCCGAATCCGATATCGACGCTCTCGTCGCGCTGTATGAAGAGGAGTACGACGTCGTTCCCGAGCTGCGTGCCGGGGGAGAGCGTCACCAGTCGCTGCGCGACGGTGCCGCGATCGAACTCGGCCTGCGTTCGTTCCTCGAGGAAGGCGGCTTCGGCGCCTTCACGACGAGCTTCGAGGACCTGGGTGCGCTGAAGCAGCTGCCGGGGCTGGCCGTGCAGCGCCTGATGGCCGAGGGCTACGGGTTCGGCGCCGAGGGCGACTGGAAGACCGCCATCCTCGTGCGTATCGCGAACGTGATGGGTGCTGGGCTTTCCGGTGGTGCGAGCCTCATGGAGGACTACACCTACGACCTCGTTCCCGGCAGCGAGCGGATCCTCGGAGCGCACATGCTCGAAGTGTCGCCGTCGCTGTCGTCGCAGAAGGCACGCCTCGAGATCCACCCGCTCGGCATCGGCGGCAAGGAAGACCCCGTGCGCCTCGTGTTCACGGCCGAACCCGGCCCGGCGGTCGTCGTCGCGATGAGCGACATGCGCGACCGCTTCCGCCTCGTGGCGAACGTGGTCGAGAACGTCGAGGCGCCGGACCTTCCGAACCTGCCCGTCGGACGCGCGATCTGGAAGCCCCAGCCCGACTTCGCGACGAGCGCCGCGGCCTGGCTGACCGCCGGTGCCGCGCACCACACGGTCATGACCACCGCGGTCGGCATCGAGGTGTTCCGCGACTTCGCCGAGATCGCCAAGACGGAGCTGCTCGTCATCGACGACTCGACGACGGTGCGCGGGTTTCAGCAGGAGGTGCGCTGGAACCAGGCCTACTACCGCCTCGCTCAGGGGCTGTAATTCAGGGCGTTTCGTCAGGGGCCCGCGAGCGCGCCCACCGGATCGTCCAACAACCGAGCGAAGGCCGCCTCTGCCGCACCGACCAGCAGGCGGTCTTCGCCGAGCGCGGCAGAGCGGATCGCGACGTCCTCCGCGGCGGCGGGCATCGATAGCGCTCGCACGTCCTCGAGAAGTTCGCCGGTTCCGCCCTCGGCGATGGTCGCGAGAAATCCGCCGAGCACGATGACCTGCGGGTTGAGCACGTTCACGACGTTCGCGAGCGCCGTGGTCAGGATGCGGCGCTGCCGCGCGATCTCTTCGCGGGCATCGGGTAGGTCGCTCGCCGCCAGGGCCGCGGCAAGCGTCGGTTCGTCTGCCGTGACCAGCGCCGCGACTGCCAGGAGTCGTGCTCGGCTGACCTCGTCCTCGAGCACTCCGTCGCCGGCGAGGCGGTCCGCGGTCGAGGGTATGCCCGGGCGATTCTGCCCGAACTCCCCGGCGTAACCGGAGGCACCGGCCACGGGCATCCCGTGCACGATCAGGCCGCCACCGATACCGCTCGCGCCGCCGTTCAAATAGACGAGATTGTCGATCCCGCGGCCGGCGCCGAACAGGTGCTCGGCCACAGCGCCGAGGGATGCGTCGTTGCCGACGACGATCGGCAGGCCGGTCGCTTCGGCTGCGAGTTCGTGCAGCGGCACATCGTGCCACCCGAGGTGCGGTGCGTTCCGCACCATCCCGTCGGCACCGCGCACGAGGCCGGGCACGGCGAAGCCGAGGCCCACGAGCCGCGCATCGGCGAGTTCGTCGGCGCGCCACTGCTCGATCGTCTCGGCCACCAGCCGCACCGTCTCGGCCGGAGTGAGCAGATGGTCGACCTCGATGCGACGGCGCGCCGCAACCGTGCCGGCGAGCCGTACGGCGGCCAGCGCGAGGGCGTCGACCTCAGGGTTTGCGGCGATCGCCATGATCGACGGATGCGTCGCCACGACCGGTGACGGGCGCCCAGCCCGCGTCGAGGGAGCGGGTGGAAGCTCCTCTGCAACGCCGATCGAGGCGAGTTCGGCGACCAGATCGGCGATCGTCGAGCGGTTGAGTCCGGTCGTCGCCGTCAACTGCGCGCGCGACTGCGGACCCGCGAGATGCAGAATCCGCACCAGACGCGCAAGGTTCGCTCGACGCACGGCTTCGAACGTCGTCGCGCGGTCGGTCATCGCACCAGCGTAGGGGGTCGCCTCATCTGACGGAATGGTATAGGTTGTGTCTAACAACATTTCCGTTCAGCGAGGATCAGGATCACCCCATGAGCACCCCCACGCCCACTCCCGCCGACAAGTTCTCCTTCGGCCTCTGGACCGTCGGCTACAACGGCTCCGACCCGTTCGGCGGACCGACGCGGCCTCCCCTCGACACCGTGCACGCCGTCGAGAAGCTCGCCGAGCTCGGCGCCTACGGCCTGACATTCCACGACGACGACCTCTTCCCGTTCGGATCCAGCGAGGCCGAGCGCCAGAAGCAGATCGACCGGCTGAAGGGCGCTCTCGCCGACACTGGCCTGATCATTCCCATGGTCACGACCAACCTGTTCAGCGCACCGGTGTTCAAGGATGGCGGCTTCACGTCGAACGACCGCGACGTGCGTCGCTTCGCGCTCCGCAAGGTCTTCCGCCAGCTCGACCTCGGTGCCGAGCTGGGCGCCAAGACGTTCGTCATGTGGGGCGGACGCGAGGGCGCCGAATACGACGCCGCGAAGGACATCCGACAGGCCCTCGAGCGCTACCGCGAGGCCGTCAACCTGCTCGGCGACTACGTCACCGACAAGGGATACGACATCCGCTTCGCGATCGAACCGAAGCCCAACGAGCCGCGCGGCGACATCCTGCTGCCGACCCTGGGTCACGCGCTGGCGTTCATCGACTCGCTCGAGCGCCCCGAGCTCGTGGGCCTCAACCCCGAGACCGGCCACGAGCAGATGGCCGGGCTGAACTTCGCCGCCGGTATCGCCCAGGCGCTGTACCACGGCAAGCTCTTCCACATCGACCTCAACGGCCAGCGCGGCATCAAGTACGACCAGGACCTCGTCTTCGGTCACGGTGACCTGCACAACGCGTTCGCGCTCGTCGACCTGCTGGAGAACGGCGGCCCGGGCGGCACGCCGACATACGACGGACCGCGGCACTTCGACTACAAGCCGAGCCGCACCGAGGACGAGACGGGTGTCTGGGACTCGGCCGCTGCCAACATGCGCACCTACCTGCTGCTCAAGGAGCGCGCCGCGGCCTTCCGCGCCGACCCTGAGGTGCAGGAGGCGCTCGAGGCGTCGAAGGTCCCCGAGCTTTCGGTACCGACGCTGAACGAGGGCGAGTCTTACGACGACTTCCTCGCCGACCGCTCGGCTTACGAGGACTTCGACACCGACGCCTACCTGGGTGGCAAGGGCTTCGGATTCGTCCGTCTGCAGCAGCTCGCGACCGAGCACCTGCTCGGCGCACGCGGCTGAGTTGCGCCAGGTGAAGGGCGGGACGGCAGCGTGACGCTCGTCGCAGGGGTCGATTCGTCGACGCAGTCGTGCAAGGTCGTCATGGCGGATGCCTCGACCGGCCGGATCGTCCGTACCGGTCGGTCGACGCATCCGGATGGCACCGAGGTCGATCCGGAAGCGTGGTGGGTTGCGCTGCAGGCAGCGATCGTCGATGCCGGTGGGCTCGACGACGTGGCCGCGGTGTCGATCGCCGGCCAGCAGCACGGCATGGTCGTGCTGGATGCGCGGGGCGAGGTCATCCGTCCCGCCCTGCTCTGGAACGACACGCGTTCGGCCGTCGCGGCGCGCGACCTGATCGCCGAGGTCGGGGCTGAGACGTATGCGGAGCGGACGGGTGTTGTGCCCGTCGCGTCTTTCACAGCGACGAAGTTGCGGTGGCTGCGCGATGCCGAACCCGAGAACGCGGCGCGCGTCGCCGCGGTCGCGTTGCCGCACGACTGGTTGACCTGGCGCCTGCGGGGCTTCGGCCCCGCGGGGTCGCCGCTCGGCCCGGTTCTCGAAGAGCTGACGACGGATCGCTCGGATGCGAGCGGCACCGCCTATTGGGGATCCGACGGGTATCAGTCCGATCTGCGTCGAACGCGCGCTGGGCCACGCGGCCCTGCTGCCGCGTGTGCTGGGTCCGCTCGAACGCGCCGGTACGACCCCGAGCGGGGTTGTTGTCGGTCCCGGCGCGGGCGATAACGCGGGAGCGGCTCTCGGCCTCGGGGCGGCGGACGGCGACGGCGTCATCTCGATCGGCACATCGGGAACGGTTTTCGCCGTCACCGACACCCCGATTGCGGATGCCGCGGGTACAGTCGCCGGCTTTGCCGATGCCACCGGGCGCTTCTTGCCCCTCGTCGCGACGCTCAACGCGGCGCGCGTGCTCGACGCGTTCGCCGGCTTGCTCGGCGTCGATCATGACGAGCTCGGCCGACTCGCACTCGAGGCGGAGCCCGGGCCCGCGAGCCCCGTGCTTGTGCCGTACTTCGAGGGTGAGCGAACGCCGAATCTGCCGGATGCCACGGCATCCCTTTCGGGTCTGACCCTCGCCGGCACCACGAGGCCGGCGATCGCGCGTGCGGCTATCGAGGGCATGCTCTGCGGGCTCGCCGCGGGCCTCGACGCGATCCGTGACCAGGGCGTCGAGCTTCACCGTCTGCTCCTGATCGGTGGCGCGGCGCGAAACCCGGCCGTCTCGGCGATTGCCGCGCAGGTTTTCGATCTGCCGATCGTCGTACCGGCGCCGGGGGAGTACGTCGCCCTCGGTGCGGCGCGCCAGGCCGCGGCCGTGCTCGCGGGTGGCTGGCCCGACTGGGCCGCAGCGGGCGAGATCGAGGTGCCCGTCGACACCCGACCCGACATTCGGGCACGGTACGCGGTCGCCGCGCTAGGGTTCCGTCCGTGATTCCGCGCGAACGACGCCCAGCATCCGGTACCCAGCACCTGCTGCGATCGGGTGACTACCAAGCCGTCGTCGCGAGTGTCGGAGCTTCCCTGCGCGTGCTGCGTCATAGCGGTCCGTCGGGAGCACGTGATCTCGTCGTGCCCTTCGACGCCGACGAGGTCAGGCCCGCCTATCGCGGCGTGACTCTCGCGCCCTGGCCCAACCGGATCGTCGACGGTCGTTATCGGTTCGGTGGGGTAGATCACGCTCTGCCGCTCACGGAGCCGGAGCGCGGTCACGCCCTGCACGGGTTGGTGTCATGGCTCGATTTCGAGGCCGTGGACAAGGGCGCTGACCATGTCACACTCGCTGCCGAGATCGAGCCGCAGGCGGGCTATCCGTGGCGGGTACGTATCGAGTCGACCTTCCGCCTGAGCGCGGACGGGCTCGAGCAGACCGTCACGGGAACGAACATGTCCGACACGGTCGCCCCGTTCGGCATCAGCGGACACCCGTATCTGGTTGCGGGCCCGGGACGCGTGGACGACTGGACGCTGGAGCTGCCCGCCGATGTCGTCCTCGGTGTCACGGAAGATCGTCTTATCCCCACGGTTGAGCAGAATGTGGACGCAGATGACCATCGTCGCTTCGACTTCCGTCAGCCGCGCCGGATTGCTGATGCGCGCATCGACCACGCCTTCACGGGACTCCGGTGGGACGACGGGATAGCGCGTGTGCGCCTGACCGATGCCACCGGTTCCGGTGTTTCCTTGGTGTGGGACGAGGCGTGCCCCTGGGTGCAGGTGCACACCGCAGACGTCCCTGGGCGAGCGACCGATCGGATCGGACTGGCGGTCGAGCCGATGACCTGTCCGCCGGATGCCTTCAATTCTGAGAACTCTCTCATATACCTTGACCCGGCATCCCGGGCCGGGGGAAGCTGGACCATCGCTGGGATCTGAAAAGATCCCGTGACACATTTCCCCCCCTCGCAAGAGCTCCTCTCATCGGTGTTTTGACAGGTTGTCCACCGAAAAGAGGACATAAATCTATGATTTGTCCCCCAAAGAGGGGACATACGTGCTGTGCGCGTTGGGGTTATGCTCGTTCTAGCTCCTTCTGAAGCATTCGAACCGACGTCCCCAGCGTTGGGCGGCCCGTTTCCCCAAGCGGTTTTGCGATCGGATGGGAAGGAAGCGGGGCCCCCTCGAGTCGCCCAGTCCCCAATGGGCCACCCGAGGGGGCCAATTCTTTTCTCCGGCCCCTCCCCACGACTCCTGATCGTGGTGTCGTCCACAGGTCGTCGGAACTGCTCGTCGCTTGCGCGCAGGCACCTGTCAGGATGGGACGCATCCGTTCCCACGTGATCGAAGAGAGCCACCATGTCGCAGCCGCACGGCGCACCGCACGCGGAGACCGAAGAAGCCCGCAGCCCCTATTGGAAGATCGCGGTGTGGATCGCGATCGGTGCGCTCATCGCCGCGGCTCTGGTTTGTGTCGTGTGGGTGCTGATCGGTGACCAGAACGGGCTGATCGGCCGGGCGTTCCTCACGATCGTGTTGCTCACCGCCTTTGCCGGCGCTGCGCTGCTCGACGCGAGCGTCGCGCCCCGGCGTCCGCAGTGGTATGTGCTCGTGAGCATGATCGGGTGGGTGCTCGCACTGCTCGCTGGCGCCATCAAGATCTGGGCGCCCATGGACTGGGGTTGGCCGTGGGGTGCCTCGCCTGTGGTTCGGTTCTTCGAGTTCGTCGGCATTGTCATCGTGCTGCGGCTGGCGATCCTGCACATTCGCCTGTTCACCAAGGGCGAGCCGCGGACGGCCTTCTCGCGCGTCGTCGTGCCGATCACGGTTGCCCTCGTCGCGGTTCTCGCGATCCTGCTCATCCTGCCGCTGCTGCTGGCCCGCGCCGTCGACTTCTCGGACTTCTACTGGCGGGTCGTCGTCGCGATCGCGATCCTGGCCGCGGTCGGGACCGCACTGGTGCCTCTCGTTAAGGCGCTGGACGGGCCGCGCCGTGTCGCGCCCCCCGCTCCGCCCGTGCCGGCTCCCACCTGGCCGACCTATGTCGACGGTGTCACGCCGCTCCCGGCGCTCGCCGACGGTTCGCCCGACTGGAACGCCTACTACACCGGTTATCCCACGCAGCAGGCGGCGTACCAGCCGCAGGCGGTTGCATCGACTCCGCCGCCGGTTCCGCCGGCGCCGCCCGCGCCCCCGGCCGCTGCGCCCGCAGTTCCGACGATGCCCACGCCCGAGGCGACGCCGCCTTCCTGAGTTCTATCGCGAGAGGATCTCGAGCGCGGCCATCGCCGCGTTCTGGCCTCCCACGCCGCTGACGCCGCCACCGCGCCGCGCACCCGCTCCACAGAGCAGAATGCGCGGGTGCGTTGTCTCGACGCCCCAGCGTTCGGCCGGACCGCGTGACC
The DNA here is from genome assembly GCA_963740165.1 of uncultured Actinomycetota bacterium. Classification (GTDB taxonomy): domain Bacteria; phylum Actinomycetota; class Actinomycetes; order Actinomycetales; family Microbacteriaceae; genus Microbacterium. Next base: position 20,838 of record CAVUDC010000005.1, read on the forward strand.
TCTCGCCATGCGCATCCGATTCTTCGTCGAGCCACGGCCACGACAAGGGGCCGTGGAAGATATCGCCGGCAACCATGCCGAGCGAATCCTGCAGATCGAAGAGTCGTTCGTGCTTCGACGCAGGGGTGCCGTCCGAGGCTCGGTAGATCACGTTCTCGATGGGCTCGGCAAGCACACTGTCGAGCGACGCTTGAGCGGCCGCGAGTAGCTCGGTGCGCGCGGCATCCGCGTCCCGCTCCGTCGCGAGTCGATGGGGTGCATGCAAACCGAACAGCGTCAGCGTCTGCGCGCCCTCGGCACGCAGGTCGGGGCCGAGGATCGACGGGTCGGTCAACGAGTGGCAATAGATCTCCGCGGGGAGGGGTGACGGAACCCGGCCGACCTCGGCTTCGGCGTAGGCGGCGTCGAGCTGCGTGAGTGTCTCGTTGACATGGAACGTTCCCGCGAACGCGGATGTCGGATCCACAGCGCTATCGCGCAGCCGCGGCAGGCCGCGCAACAACATATTGACCTTGACCTGCGCTCCCTCTACTCCCCGGGTAGCCGCGGCCCGGTCGGTCTCGTCCGCGCTGAGAAGTCGATCGAGAACGGCAGGTCCCACACCGCTCAGCACGAGTCGAGCGGCGACACGCTCGCCATCCTCCAGCGTGACCTCACCATCGGGGCTCACGCCGACAACTTCCGCGTTCACACGCAAGGTCGCTCCAGCGCGCGCGGCGGCGTCGCGCAGGGCGTCTGTCACGCTGCCCATGCCGCCTACCGGGACGTCCCAGTCGCCCGTACCGCCGCCGATCACGTGGTACAGAAAGCAGCGGTTCTGGCGTAGCGAGGCGTCGTCCGACGATGCGAAGGTGCCGATCAGCCCGTCTGTCATGACGATTCCGCGCGCCAGATCCGACCGCACCGATCCGCGGACGAGCTCACCGAGCGCACGATCGAGGCGGGGAGCAGGCTCACGAGGTACGAATAACGCGAGATGCGCGCGTCGACTCCCGCCCATGGGCGCTCCGAAACCGCGGCGCCGCCAACATGGGCGAGGCGCTCGAGCAGCAGGACGCTCCGGCCTGCCTGCGCGAGGTAGGCGGCGGCGACGAGCGCGTTGTGACCGCCTCCCACGATCACGACACCGTGAAGGTTGTGCGGGCCGCTCGAGCGCGTCATGCGCCCACCCTAGGGTGCGCGGCGCCGAGAACGCATGGGTAGCGTAGGTGCGTGGATTCAGACGCGCAGCTTTTGTCTTTGGCCGTTGAGATCGCGCGGGAGGCCGGCGAGCTCGCTCGCACCCGGCGTGATCAGGGAGTCGCCATCGCGGCGACCAAGTCGGGCCTCGCCGACATCGTCACCGAGGCCGATCGCGAGGTCGAGCGCCTGATCCGCGACCGTATCGCCCAGGCGCGCCCCGACGACGGATTCTTCGGCGAAGAGTCTGCGGCCGAAGAGGGGTCCTCGGGTCTGACGTGGGTGGTCGACCCGATCGACGGCACCGTCAACTACGCCTACGGCATCCCCGCGTATGCCGTGTCTATCGGCGTCGTCGAGGGGCCACCCGACCCGGCGACGTGGACCGCGGTCGCGGGCGTCGTCAACAACCCCGCCACCGGCGAGCTCTTCCGCGCGGCGCGTGGCGAAGGCGCCCACCTCGGTTCGCAGCGGCTCGCGATCCGTGGCGAACCGGATGCATCCGGCGCGCTCATCGCAACCGGGATGAGCTACGACCCCGAGCGCCGCACGCAGCAGTTCGAGATTCTGGGGCGGGTGCTGCCGCTTGCTCGAGACATCCGTCGTATCGGCGCGGCGTCGCTCGATCTCGCCTTCGTCGCCGCGGGAAGATTCGACGCGTACTACGAGTGGGGCCTGTGGCCGTGGGACATGGCGGCTGGATCGCTGCTCGTCAGCGAGGCCGGCGGAATCGTCGGCGGGCTGGGGGGAGCGCCCGCGGGACGCGACCTGCTGATCGCCGCGAGCCCCGAATTCTACGGATCGCTGGAGGCCGTGCTCGCCCGTTGAGCAGTCGGCTCACACATGGCTTTCTCAGTCCCGACGGGCTAGTGTTTACCTATTCGTTATATCCGCCCGAACGGATCTGACGAGAATCTCAGGAGCAAGAACCCGAGCCCGTCGCGTCCCCCCGCGATCCTGATCCGAGAGTTCCATCCGCTTGCAGCCCGACGCCCCCGAGTCGGAGTTCGGCCTCACACGCCGTGCTCGACGTGCCGACGCCTCTGCGTCTGCCCAGGACTCCGCCTCCGATTCCGCCGCGACACGATCATCGGCTGATTCCGAGACGCGTGCCGCTCGTCGGCGAGCAGCGATTCAGGATGCTCCGCAGAGCCGTCGACAAGCTCGCCTGAGCGACCCTTCGATCGTCGAGTCCGTCACAGCTTCGGGTTCGTCCGCTCCGCTCGTTCCATCCCCGGCCGATCTGACGCCCGCGTCTCAGTCCGTCGACAGCGACGTCTCGGATGCCTGTGAGGTAGCCGCTCGCCTCTTCAGCTTCACCGGCGAGAACCCGGTGATCGTGCCGGTCGCCGAACCCACCGCCGCTGAGCCGGAGGATCCGGCATCCGCTTCACACCGCGCGCCGCGCCGTGCCCGTCGCTCGGGGTCCGCGTTGAGGCGCGTGGCTGCCACCGGCTTCAGCATGGGTGTCATGGCGGCCGTTGGGCTTCTGACCCTCGCGGTGACCGTCCCCGCCGAGGCGCTCGCCGCGGCGACCCAAGCCGACTCCGTCACATCGATCACGGTTGCGTCCGACGACGAGGTGGCGGAAGAGGACGAGATCCAGGCATTCGTCGCTCCCGAGGGAGCCGACACCGAGCTCAACCGGGACGAGAAGTACTCGACGGCCACCTTCAGCGACATCGCGGCGGCGACCGGCATCAGCCGCCACACCAATTTCTTCATCAACGACCCGAGCGCTCCCATCCAGTGGCCGTTCGCCGTCGGCGTTCCCATCTCGGATGGTTACGGCCCGCGCTGGGGGTCGTTCCACTACGGCCTCGACTTCACGCCGGGTGAGGGTGCCGAGATCCAGGCCGTCGCCGCAGGAACCGTTCGCGTCGCGAACGAGAGTGGTGGCGCGTTCGGTGTGCACGTCATGATCGATCACGAGATCAACGGCGAGGTCTTCTCGACCCACTACGCGCACATGCTGTACGGCTCTTTGCAGGTCAAGCCCGGCGACGTCGTCGAGGCCGGTACGGTTCTCGGGCACGTCGGCGACACGGGTCTGTCGTACGGAGCGCACCTGCACTTCGAGGTGTTCGTCAACGGCGCACGCATCGATCCGCTGCCCTGGCTGCGCGAGCACGCGGGCGGCTGATCCGCGAGGTCGCCTCGGTTTCAGGTCGGCGCCCCGCCGATGGTATTCTCTTGTGGTTGCCCGCTTTGCGGGTGCGCCCCGATAGCTCAGTGGTAGAGCACTTCCATGGTAAGGAAGGGGTCGTCAGTTCAATCCTGACTCGGGGCTCGCAGCATCCTGGACCGGGATGCGGTGTGGCGGGGTAGCTCAGTTGGTGAGAGCGCACGACTCATAATCGTGAGGTCGCGGGTTCAAGCCCCGCTCCCGCTACAAGTACCCGGAACTCTGCGGTAATCCGGGGGTCTTCTGCGTTCGGGGGTACGGTCACGCCGCACAAACCCCGCACATTCAAATCGTCGCCCGATCAAACCAATCCGCGACCGCTGCGAAGGTCCGGTCCACGTCACGGCGTTCCAGCTCTGCGGAATAGAGCTCGACGGCCGCCCGCTTCGGTGGCTTGCTGAGGGCGTCCACCACTGAACTTGTCGGCGCCCACACCAGCGAGCCCCACCGTGCTGGGAAGACAATAGGCCAGACGAGGCCCTCAGTGGCACGAACGCAGACCGCAGCGCCATGAGCAACGGCGTTGCGGGCCATCCGAAGAGCCGGGAGGCAACCGGCCGGCGGCGTCCGCTTCTCGCTTCCTGAGATAGTCGCGATCACCTCCGAGCTGCTCGTCGATCGAACATGCCCAGAACAGCGCCTGACCTGTGGCAACGGACGCCGTCACGAGATCTCGATGATCGAACCCGGGCAACGACCGCGCCGAGGCCCTCGCGAGCAACTTCGAGCCCGGCGTCATGACCGCCGGCCATCCTCGCCCTGCAGAACCGCGGCCAAGGCGCTCGCCGCGCGAGGCCCACCCACCGTCTTCAACATGTACGTGCCGAGCTGACCGAGCGGGTCCGCGTGGCCGAGGTACTCCGCGATGTCGCGCGGTGTCAGTCGGGCCGGATCGAGCGCGGTCGCCACCGTCTTCCGGAAGCTGTGGAACGTGTACGCCGGTAGCCCGAGCCGCTCCCCTGCTTCGGCCCAATCGCGGGCAGTATTTCGAGGGTCGCGCAGATTCCCGAGAACGGTCGGAAAAAAGAGGCCGTGAGGGTTGGGGTCGTCCAGGAGCGTCACGGCGCGCATCGAACTTCATCTTTTTCGCGTCGATGATCAAGGTCAATCGAGCCCACGCCGCAGGCACCAGCGTCGGGAGCCCCGCAGATGCGACAGCGGGACCTCTGCTCAGGACCAGGGCCAACGCTTGTGCCACTGCTTCAAGTTCTGGACAGACGATGCGACGGCGACGAGATCCAAACCCTGCTGGCTGAGAACTTCTGCGACGCTCTCGGGGTCGTCAATCCACGCAGCCTCGATCGATCCGTAAGGCATCCACTTGTATGTCACGCCCCTCGGCTTGTCTCGTGGGCTCGTCGCAGTGTTCAGGCGCCATGGATCCGGCATGAAATGGACGAGGCCTGCGTATTCGACAAGCCAGGTGCCGGTGCGCTCGCCGAGGGCCAGCGCCCTACTGTGCATATCGACATGCATCTCGAAGATGCGCTCGTAATCGGAGTCGGCGGCGTTGAGTGGCAGGGTCCGGCTCGCTACCTCCAGCTCTCGTAGACGAGCTGCGAACTCGGCACGCGCTTCCGCGCTGCACGCGCGACAGAGTCCTGCGCGATCTCAAGCGACGCCTCGGCGAGGAGGACGCCCCTATCGCTCGCAACACGAGCGCGCCTGGCTTCGTGGAACGCGAGAGCCGCCAACCAGATTGAGGGCACCGCTAACACAACAGCAATGCTCCATCCAACGACCTCGATCATCTCGCGTGCTCCGTCTCGTCGGCGTCAAACCCATTCGGCGACTGGCTCAAAAAGTATGGCTTAGACAACTGGCGGACGCCGGTCGCGGCGGAGACCTTTTCCAGCGACTCCGAGCGACTCCCAGCCTCTCCAGGGCGCCGGCGTGCTACATTCGACCAAGTCGGCCGCGGAGTTCACGAACTCCCGCCGACCCGCAGTGAAACGCCACCAGCACTGCAATGCACTCGAGACGGAGATCGATATGGCTTCGGAAGCCCTCGGTAGCGCCTACGTTCTTTCGGACACGGGCGCGCGCCAGCTTGCCGATATGGCAGCCCGCGGAAGCGCACCCCTTGCCTCTCCGGGCTTCTCGTCGCGCCTGCACGAGTCCGCCTCTGCTGCTCGCCGCCTGTCCGACCTTGAGCGTCTCGTCAGGGCGCACACGCCCACGGATCGGTGACCGGCTCAGCCGACGAGCGGATCCAATACGACGTCTTCGCGCTCGCCGACGTCCAGGACGAGAAGTATCACGTTCTAGCAGATCGAGTGAATGAACGCCTCGCTGAGTTCGCCTGTTCACGCTCCCCGCATCTTCAGAACTTCGCGCGGTCGGACGTCCATAAGTACGAAGCTCACGGCCACAGCCGCACTTACGTCCTGATCACTCCGATCGGCGAAACGGTGGATGTAGCCGGGTTCTTCACCGTGGGTATGACGGCGCTGAATCTGTCGAAGGCCGGGAGCTCAGCCCGCAAAAAGCTCATGGGCAACATCACCCTGGATCAGACGGGCGCCTACAGCGTCGCGGAACTGGCGCGTTCCGACGACTACACCGCGGCGCAGCTTCCGGGATCCACGATCCTCGATGAGGCGAAGGAAGTAATCAAGCGGGCACGCAATTACGTAGCCGGCCGGTTCGTGGTCGTGGATGCGAGACAGGAGGTGTCGACAACCTGTACGAGCCTGCGGGGTTCCGTGTCGTGACGTGGCAAAGTCGCCGGGCGCTATGCAGGACGTCAAGTTCGTCACCGCCTGCGCCGTAGTCAAAGACTGGTGACTCACGGACGGCGGGACACCCCCAGATCTCCGCATCTACCCCGCATATTCAGAGGTATCCCGGGTAGCCACGAGTATCTACATCTCAGCATTGCCGTGGGGACAGGTAAACCTAGGTACCGCGCGGGAAATCCCAGATGTGCTTCCCCGAATCGTGAGGTCGCGGGTTCAAGCCCCGCTCCTGCTACAGAAATAAGCGCCCCCTCGTGGGGCGCTTCTTTCGTTGGTGGAGTGGTTGGTTGGCGCGTCACGTGCGGGCGGGGCTACCCGAGCTCGCCGGGGTGCGTCAGCCGCCACCAGGCGGTCGGCTGCTCGATCCCGCCCTCGAGGGTCACGTCAGCCGTCTCGGTGTTCGGCCCCGCGGTCCACGTTATGGTGCCGACGGACTCGCCGTCCTGATATGTCTCGGGCGTCGTCGTGTCCATGGTTACGGCGATGGGGGTGTCAGACCAGGTCAGGATCGAGGCGCTGTCGAGCAAGACCATCCGTCCGGCTGATCCCCATGCCGTCGTGTAGGTACCGACCTGTTGACCACGCTCAGACAGGGGGACGTCGTGGAAACCTCCGCGGATGCTGTCGAGCAGGGAGACGACTCCCGTGCTGACGGAGTCGCGCGAGAACCCGCCCAGCATGACGCCGGTGATGGCCAGCGGCTGACCCGTGCCGACATCGAGCGTCGCCGTGTAGAGCAACGTGTAGTCGTTTTCGCCGAGCGTTCCGGTTTTGAGACCGGTGATTCCGGATGTGCCCAGCAGGCCGTTCGTGTTGGACATCGTCCCCGGACCGGACCGGGCAGGGTCAGGGTCGGCGTCGCCGCGATCTGCGCGATCGTCGGGTTGGCTGCCGCGATCTTTCCGATCGCGATCATGTCGCTCGGAGTGCTCACGCTGCGGGGGCTGAGGCCCGTGGGTTCGACGATCGTCGTGCCGGTCAGACCGTTCTCCGCAAGCCACTGCCGTGCCGCGCTCACGAAAGCGCCCTGCGACCCGAACGCCCAGGTCGACACCGCCTCTGCATAGTTACTCGCCGACGGGATCAGCATCGTCGCGAGCGCGTCGTGCAGTGACATCGACGTGCCCCGGGGCATCTCGGCAACCGTCGCCCCGAGCACGTAGTACTTGTCGAACAGATCTCGGTCAGCCTCGTCGAAGGCGATCGTCGGACCGGGGTCGTCCGCGCTCGTGAGTGGCTTCGCGTCCAAGATCACGAGCGCAGTGATCAGCTTGCTGATGCTCGCCATCGGCCGAGAATCCGGCGCGCCGCTCGACATCCAGATGCCACTCGCCTCCGACCCGAGATAGTCGTCAGCGCCAGCGACGCTGATCGCGGCGGAACCCTCGACAGGCATCGCGATGGTCGCCGCCGGCGGAATCGAGACATCCGGTGCCTGCCACTCGACCACGGGCTCGGGGAGAGGAGCGTTCAGAGCCCACGCGACATACCCGCCGGTCGACGCGAACACGACCGCGAGGACGAGCGCGAGGATCAGCCAGCCCCTCCGGCGCCGACGTCGCCGGATCGCGGGATCCGCCCGTACTCGCCACTCGGGTGCTGCCCGTTCGTCGCGCATCAGATCATCAAGGCCGGACAGCCCATCGGTGGAATCGTGCTGAGTCGTGATTGCGGGCCCCCGTCCGTCGAGCTCAGACTCCCCATCCTGTCGCTCGAACACTCCCCGCGTCCAGCGCTCTCTCGGCAACGTGGAGAGCGCTCGGGTTCGCATGACGGCCCAGCGGAGGACATGAACGCGCCCCGTTGTCAAGGGGTACGGAGATGCCGAAGCGCCGCCGCACACTGGATGGACAACGGTTGGAGAACCATGTCCAGCATCCACAATCCGCACTATGCCTTGCAGCCGACCACCACGATGATGTGGCTCGTACTCGACCTGGGACGGCCGCTCGGAGATCCACGCCGCACCGTCGCGCGAATCTACGAGGTCGACGCAGACGAGGTCGAGGTCGAGTGGCTCCTCGATCTGCCTTTCCCCGCGCGGTACAGCTCGCCGATCGCGGTCGTGCGCGACCTGCAGCGGCGCGAAGCGCGCTCCCGGTCTGAGCGACCGGTCCCCATTCCGCACCGGGGTCCGCCCCGTACCGCCCTGATGTCTCGGGACTAGCGAGCACGCGTGCGCGTGCTCGCTGTGCGCGATCGCTGCGCGCACAGAAGGGCCCTCTCGCGTCGTCGTCTTCCCCAGCCGTCGACACGAGAGGGCTATCCTGATTCCCCACGAACATTCGTCTTATGGCACGAAAAAACACGCGCTCTTCAGCGCGGATCAGATCGCACAGCAATAAGACACGGTGATCAGTCCCCACGTCACACCGTTGAGATCGGGTTCTCGTAACCTAGCAAAACCGTTCACCTGCTGTCCACCGAAAGGGGGACAGTTGTGGATAATTCGTGGAAGTGTTAGGCGCCGGTTGCGGGCGAGTTGCGCGGGCGTGTGGCGGGCCATCCGAGAGAATGCGGACATGACCCAAGAGCGGTGGCACAAGCTGACCTACTGGCCGCTGATCGTGGCATCGTTCGCCTTCATCGTCGCGTACTCGTGGCAGGTCATCGGAGAGCTTCGGGGAGCGCCGAGGGCAATCACGGCGACGATCATCCTCGTCACCTGGATCATGTTCGTCGCGGACTATCTGGTGCAGCTCTTCCTCGCGCCGAAGAAGGGCGCCTGGTTCCGTGCACATATCTTCGCGCTCGCGGTCGTCGTCGTTCCGGCCCTCAAACCCCTCCGCCTCCTCCGGGTTCTGACGCTGTTCCATCCCTTCGGACGAACCGCGGGCGACGCCTTGCGCGCCCGCCTCATGATCTACGGCGTTGCATCGGCGCTGATCGTCGTCTACATCGCGGCGCTCTCGGTGCTCGAGGCCGAGCGCGCGTCGCCCGACGCCAACATCACCAACTTCGGCGATGCGATCTGGTGGGCCTTCGTCACGATCACGACCGTCGGCTACGGCGATTTCACTCCCGTGACGGTAGCGGGACGCGTCGTCGCAGTGATCCTCATGCTCTCGGGCGTCGCCGTGCTCGGCATCAGCACCGCGACCCTGGCGTCGTGGGTTGCGGAGCGCGCCACCGCCGGCCACGAGGAGTACCAGCCGGCGACCCGGGCTGAGGTACGCAAACTCTCGGCGCAGCTCGCGGCGCTCGGCGCGCCGACCGATTCGTCGTCGACAGGGCGGACGCCTGACGCCTGAGCGCGGCGGACGCCTGGTCTGGCCTGGACTAAGGTCTTTCTGGTGTGCCCGCGAGGGCGGAAGGGCCGGGCAATGCCAAGACGTGGTGCAAACGGTGGGGACGGCGAAGTCGTCGAGGGCTATCGCTGGACGCCGGGACGGGTCATCCTGCACATCTCGGTGGGGCTCTTCGCGGGACTTCTCTCGGGAATGTTCGGCGTCGGCGGTGGCGTCGTCATCGTTCCGCTTCTCGTGCTGATGCTCGCCTACCCCCAGCGGCTGGCCTCGGGGACGTCGCTCGCCGCGATCATCCCGGCGGCGAGCGTCGGCGTCATCTCGTACGCGCTCAGCGATGACGTCGCCTGGATCCCCGCACTGATCCTGGCCGGGGGCGCCGTGATCGGTGCGCAGGTCGGAACGTGGCTGCTGCCGCGCGTCCCGGTGCGCGTGCTGCAGTTCGGCTTCGCGGCGTTCCTCATCGTGGTCATCGTCAGCCTTTTCCTCGTCATCCCGAGTCGCGGCGAGCCCTTCGAGCTCGATGTCCTCATCGTGCTGGGACTCATCGGGCTCGGGCTTATTACAGGCGTGCTCTCGGGATTGCTCGGCGTCGGTGGCGGAATCATCGTGGTCCCGGCGCTGATGCTGCTGTTCGGGACGAGCGATCTGATCGCGCGTGGAACCAGCCTCCTGATGATGATCCCTACGGCCCTGTCAGGAACTTTCGGCAACGTGCGCCGCAAGAACGTCAACCTCCTGGGTGCTGCTCTCATCGGGGGTGCCGCGTGCACCACGACCGCACTCGGTGCGATCATCACCAAGAGCATCGACCCGTTCACGGCCAACATCATCTTCGCGGTGTTCCTCTTCTTCATCACCTTGCAGATCCTGGTGCGGGCGATCCGCGGGCGATCCAAGTAGGGCCCGTACGCCGTCATAGGATGGCGGGGTGCCAGTGAACCCCGAGCTCGTCGGTCGTGACTTCCCGCCGACCGAGCCCTACCTCGTCGGTCGCGAAAAGGTGCGCGAGTTCGCGCGCGCCGTGTTCGCGACAGACCCCTCGCACACCGACGTCGCGGCCGCGCAGGCACTCGGCTACGCGGATGTCGTGGCACCGCCGACCTTCGCGATGGTGATCCAAGACCACACCTTGCAGCAATTGCTCGCAGAACCCGACTCGGGCGTCGTGCTCGAGCGAACGATCCACGCCGAGCAGAAGTTCCGTTACTCGAGGCCGATCGTCGCGGGCGACGAGCTGACCGGCCGGCTCGCGGTCACGGGTGTCCGCGCGATCGGCAAAGGCGCGATGGTCACGAGTGAGGCCGAGATCACGGATGCCTCGGGCGCTCATGTCGTGACCGCGACATCCATCCTGCTGATCGGCGGCGAAGAATGACCGGCCTGCTCCCCACCGTCGGCGAAGTCGTCGCCGAGCGCACCGTCCACCTCACCCGCGAGTCTCTCGTGCGCTACGCCGGCGCGTCGGGCGACTTCAACCCCATCCACTACAGCGACGAGGTCGCGGCTCGTGTCGGTCTGCCGGGTGTCTTGGCGCACGGCATGTTGACGATGGGTCTCGCGGGCTCGACGATCATCCCGTGGATCGGCGACGCCGGCCGCATCACCGACTACGGCGTGCGCTTCACCCGCCCCGTCGTGGTCGACGCCGCAGAGGGTGCGGACGTCCGGGTTGTGGCGACCGTCGCCGAGGTCGACGAGGCCGCCGGCACCGCACGCATCGATCTCGTGGTCTCGCACGCCGAGACGACCGTGCTCGGCAAGGCGCAGGTACGCGTCCGGCTGGGCTGAGGCGCGCATGCCCGACATCGATCCCATCCCCCTCGCTCAGCTGACGACGCTGCGCACGGGTGGTCTGCCGTCGCGCATGATCGCGGCGAACACCCGCGACGAGCTCGTTGCGGCGCTTCGCGAGGTGTGGGCGACGGATGAACCGTGGTTGGCGCTCGGCGGGGGATCGAACCTCTTCGTCGGCGATGCCGAGTTCGACGGCACCGTCGTACGGATCCTGACACGGGGGATCGAGCGTGTGCCATCGGTGCGTCCCGGTTTCGCGCGGCTGCGGATCGAGGCGGGTCACGACTGGGATGAGCTGGTCGCGTACACCGTCGAACAAGGTCTGGCCGGGATCGAGGGGATGTCGGGCATTCCCGGTACCGTCGGGGCGGCGCCCGTGCAGAATGTGGGCGCGTACGGGCAAGAGATCGAGCAGACGCTCGTCGAGGTGGAGCTGATCGACGAGTCGACGGGCGAAGTGGAGGCGGTGACGGTCGCAGAACTCGGGCTGGGCTTTCGCACCTCGGTCTTCAAGGCTCATTACGGGTCGGTGTCCGAGCGTCCGTCCGTGATCCTGTCGGTGACCCTCGAACTGGAAGAGGTCGGCGACGCACCGCGCGTCGTACGCGGCGAGCAGCTGCGGCGAGCACTCGGGTACGAAACCGGGGCATCCGCAACGCTCCACGATGTGCGCCAGCGTGTGCTCGCGACGCGTCGGGCGAAGGGCATGGTGCTCGAGGACGCCGACCCCGATACATGGAGCGCCGGTTCGTTCTTCCAGAACGCGATCGTCACCGCCGCATTCGCGAGGACGCTGCCGCCCGAATGCCCCCGATGGCCGGTGCGTCCCGACGTCGAGGTCGACACCGTGATCCCGCTGTCTTCGTACGACGGGATCGTGCCCGCGGCCTCCGGTTCGGCTCCCGACGTCAAGATCAGCGCCGCCTGGCTCATCGAGCACTCGGGGATCCGCAAGGGGTTCTCGCTGCCGCGCTCGCGCGCGGGTCTCTCGACGAAACACGCGCTCGCGCTGACGAATCGCGGGGGAGCGACGGCGGCAGAGATCGCCGAGCTGGCGCGGTTCATCCAGCAGCGTGTGCAGGCGGAGTTCGGCCTGATCCTGCAGCCGGAGCCCGTGCTGATCGACGTGGAGTTGTAGTCGCGGTCGACCGATTTCAGTCGGACTGATGACATTCGCGTCCGCGTCGGATAGAAACAGAGGGATTCCACAGGAGGAAGCCCCCATGTCGACGATGACATCGCATTCCGACCACCGACTCTTCGCGGGCGGAGAGTGGCTGACGCCCCACACTTCGGCACGCATCGAGGTCGAGAACCCGTACACCCGGCTCATCATCGGAACGGCACCCGACGGCGACGAGGCCGACGTCGATGCGGCCGTACGAGCCGCGCGCGCCGCCTTCGACCACGGACCCTGGCCGCGCATGAGCCCGGACGAGCGGGCCACGTTTCTCGAGCGCCTCGCGGACGAACTCGAGCGCCGCGGAGCCGACATCGCCGACCTGGTGACGGACGAGATCGGACAGCCGACGGGCCTGTCGCGCTACGTGAACGGGATGATGCCGGCCGGCCAGCTGCGCTACTTCGCCGGCCTTATCCGCGCCTTCGTGTTCGAGGAGGAACGGGCCAACGTCGCCGCTCCCGGCGCCTCGACCATCCGGTACGAACCGGTGGGTGTCGCGGGCCTGATCGTGCCCTGGAACTACCCCCAGTCGCTGCTCTCGGCCAAGCTCGCACCCGCGCTCGCGGTCGGGTGCACGGTCGTCATCAAGACCGCCGCGGAGACACCCCTGGACGCGCTCTCGCTTGCCGAGGCCGTCGAGGCGGTCGGGTTCCCGCCGGGCGTGGTCAACGTCGTCACGGGTGGGCGGGAGACGGGCGATGCGCTGGTGAAGCATCCCGGGGTCGACAAGATCGCGTTCACCGGATCCACCGCCGCCGGCCGGATCATCACCCGCAACTGCGGCGAACGACTCATCCCGGTCACGCTGGAGCTGGGCGGCAAGTCGGCCGCGATCGTGCTGGACGATGCCGACATCGACGTCACGCTGGCGGGGCTGCGCGGCAACTCCTTCATGAACTCGGGCGGGACCTGCTTCCTGCTCTCGCGCGTGCTCGTGCCGCGGTCGCGACGCGACGAGATCGTGGACGGCCTGGTCGATGGGGCACGCTCGCGCGGCGCGCAGGTTCTCACGGGAGGACGCGACCTGCCCGGCGAATCGGGCTACTTCTACGAGCCGACCATCCTGACCGGAGTCTCGCCGCACGACGAGATCGCGCAGGAAGAAGTGTTCGGTCCCGTCGTCACCGTCATGGAGTACGAAGACCGCGACGACGCCGTGCGCATCGCCAACGACTCGAAGTACGGGCTCGGCGGGGCGGTGTTCTCGCGCGACATCGAAGCAGCGTGAGACATCGCCCGCGAGGTCTTCTACAACTACCTCAACACCAAGTCCATCAACGTCATCCTGGGTGCGGCGTCATGAGGGCCGCGGTTGTGAACGCCTTCGGGGGCGGTTTCGATGTGGAAGAGATCGACATCGACGAGACGCGCGGACGCGAGGTGCTCGTCGATATCAAGGCATCGGGACTGTGTCACTCGGACCTGCACTTCGCCGAGACGAATTTCGGGATGGAGCCCCCGATGGTGCTCGGCCACGAGATCGCGGGAGTGGTGGCGGTTATCGGCCCGGAGGTCACCGAGTTCTCGATCGGCGACCACGTCGTCGGATCCCTGGTGCAGTTCTGCGGGGCGGGATTCGCCGAGCAGGCGCTCCTGCACGAGAATCAGCTGATCGCGATCGACCCGGCGGTCCCGTTCGCCGAGGCATCCGTTCTCGGTTGCGGCACCATCACGGGCGCGGGCGCGGCGATCAATTCGGCGGGAGTGCGCCCCGGTCAGACCGTTGCCGTGATCGGTCTCGGCGGCGTCGGTCTGAATGTGATCAGCGGAGCGCGCCTGGCGGGTGCCGCTCGGATCATCGGCATCGACCTGAACGACGAGAAGCTCGAACTCGCTCGCGGGTTCGCAGCGACCGATGTCGTCAACGGTCGGAATGGGGATGCCGTCGCAGCGGTGCAGCAACTGACGGACGGGGGCGTGGACCACGCGTTCGAGGTGATCGGGCGGAAGGACACCGCGCTCCAGGCCATCGCCATGCTCGCCGTCGGGGGCACCGCCAGCCTGATCGGGATCCACGGGGCGGGCTCGACGATCGAGCTCGACCCGAACGATTTTCTGCGTTGGCAGAAGAAGGTGCAGGGCGTCTACATGGGGCACGCGAACATCAAGCGCGACATCCCGTTCTACGCCTCGCTCTTCCTCCAGGGTCGGCTGAACCTGACGGACCTGATCTCAGCCGAGATCGGCCTCGACGACATCGACGAGGCCTACGAGCAGCTCCGCACGGGGCTAACCGCTCGGAGCGTCATCACCCGGTTCTGACGCCGCTCGCGAGCCCGCTCGGTCAGGCGAACAGTTGCTGGAGGCGCCGGATGCCCTCCAGCAACTGGTCGTCGCCGAGCGCGTACGAGAGGCGCAGGTATCCGCTCGGTCCGAATGCCTCGCCCGGCACGACCGCGACCTCGGCCTCTTCGAGGATGAAGTCGGCGAGTTCGAGCGACGTGTTCAGGGTACGGCCGCCCCATTCGCGCCCGAGCAGCCCGGTGACGTCCGGGTAGACGTAGAAGGCGCCGAGGGGCACCGGTACGACCACGCCCTCGATCTTCGACAGCTCATCGACGATGAGTCGCCTGCGGCGATCGAACGCGAGCCGGAACGTCTCGGCCTCGTCCTGCGGTCCGGACAGCGCAGCAAGTGCGGCGCGCTGCGCGATGTTGTTGACGTTGCTCGAGAGGTGCGACTGCAGGTTGGACGCGAGCGCGATCGCATCGCGCGGGCCGACCATCCAGCCCACCCGCCATCCGGTCATGGCGTATGTCTTGGCGACGCCGTTGACCAGGATCGTGCGGTCGGCCAGGGCGGGAACCGCCTCGACGATCGAGACCGCTCGGGTGGCTCGCCCTGAGCCTGTCGAAGGGTAGACGAGGTTCTGGTAGATCTCGTCCGAGATCACCCAGATGCCGTGCTCGAGCGCCCATTCGCCGATGGCCCGGGTCTCGTCAAGGGTGTAGACGGATCCGGTGGGGTTGGAGGGCGAGACGAAGACCAGAACGGTCGTGCGCTCGGTGCGCGCGGCCTCGAGCTGCTCGACGGTGACCTTGTACTCCTGGTCGGCGCCGGCGAAAACCTCGACGGCCACGCCGTCGGCCAGGGCGATGGCCTCGGGGTAGGTCGTCCAGAACGGTGCGGGGAGTAGGACTTCGTCGCCCGGGTTCACGACGGCCTGGAACGCCTGGTACACGGACTGCTTGCCGCCGTTCGTCACGACGATCTGGGCGGGGTCGACCTCGAGCCCGGAATCGCGCAGGGTCTTGGCCGCGATCACCTCACGCAACACCGGCAGGCCCGCCGCGGGGGTGTAACGGTAGTTGGCGGGGTCGTGCAGCGCTTCGGCCGCGGCATCGACGATGAACTGGGGGGTGGCGAAGTCAGGCTCGCCCGCTGCGTAGGAGATGACGGGACGCCCGGCGGCCTTGAGAGCCTTCGCTTTCGCATCGACCTTGAGGGTCGCCGACTCGGCGATAGCGGACAGTTTGCGGGAGAGCGGAGCGCGTTCGGTCACGTCTTGAATCGTAGTCGCGTGACCCGCGCCCCGCCCTCCCACCGCCCCTACACTCGCGAACCGCCCCCCGACCGCAGGCGAGAGAGGGCGTCAACCGTGGCGGCCAGAATCAGCACCCCACCCGTCACCAGCAGGTTGATACCGGCCGGCAACCCCAGCAGACCCAGCCCGTTGGTGATGACCGAGATGACGAGGGCGCCGATTGCCGCGTGAACGAGACGGCCCTTGCCGCCGAACAGGCTGACCCCGCCGACGACCGCGGCGGCCACGCCGCTCAGCACGATCTCTCGACCGACTGTCGCGTCGACCGAGCCCACGCGGGCGACACTGAACAGGGCCGACAGCACGGCGAGGGTCGAGCAGATCACGAATGCCCACCACATGACGAGCCGGACTTTGACGCCCGAGCGCCGTGCGGCCTCTTTGTTGCCGCCGATCGCGTAGATGTAGCGGCCGAACTTGGTGCGGTCGAGCAGAAGCGTCCCCAGCCAGAGCACCACGAGCACGATCGGCACGATGACCGGTACGCCCTCGACCGCGACGATGGACTGCCCGCGGTTCTGGTTGAGGACGTACACGACCAAGCCGCCGATGAGCGCGATGGCGGCGAGCTTGATCCACACCACGGTGATCGTCCGATTGGGTACGCCCGCCCGCGTGCGGCGCCTGCGATCCCACCACGAGGTCCCGCCGGAGATGAGGAGCATGATTGCCAGCAGAGCCCAACCCGCCCAGACCGGCAGGTTGCTGTTTTGGATGGCGACGAGCTCGGGGATCTGGAGGCGGTACAGGCCACCGTCGCCGATGATCAGCAGAGCGAGACCCTGATACCCGAGGAACAGGCCGAGCGTGACGACGAACGAGGGTATCCCCACCCTCGCCACGAAGAACCCGATCAGAGCGCCAGTGCCGAAGCCGACCGCGAAACCGATCAGCAACGCAAGGGGCCACGGAACGCCGAACTGTCCGTTCAGGACGACGAAGAGGGCCATCGCCACGCCGCCCGTCACACCGGCCGACAGGTCGATCTCGCCGAGCAAGAGGACGAAGACGAGCGCGATCCCGAGCATCACCAGGGTCGAGGCCTGGTTCATGAGGTTCGCGAAATTTCGTTCCGTGAGGAAGTACGGGCTCAGTGCGCTGAAGAGGATGCCCAGTACCACGAGTCCGCCGATGGCGGGGAGAGCGCCCATGTCGCCGGAGCGGACCCGCTGCCACCAGGCCTTGACCTGGTCGATCAGACCGCCTTCTATGCCGGAGCCGATCATGCCCTCGCTCGTGAGGGGCGGGGTGGCGTCCTTCGAGGGGGTGGTCATTCTGCGCCTCCCGTGGCGATCGTGCTGGTCTCTTGGACGGTGAATCCGGGGGGTGTCTTGGTGCCGGTGATGTACCCGACGATGTCGTCACGCGTCGTTTGCGAGACCTCGAGCTGTGCGACGAGCTGCCCCAGGTAGAGCACCGCGACGTCGTCTGCGACCTCGAAGACGTCGGCCAGGTTGTGGCTGATGAGGACGACCGCGACGCCCTGTTCGGAGAGGCGGCGAACGAGGTTGAGCACCTGTTCGGTCTGGGCGACGCCGAGGGCGGCGGTCGGTTCGTCGAGGATCACGACGCGCGCCTTCTTGAGGACGGCACGAGCGATGGCGACGGTCTGGCGCTGGCCTCCGGAGAGCGACGAGACGCGCTGACGCACGGACTTCACGGTGCGTACCGAGAGGGAGCGCAGCGTGTCGGATGCCTCTTTCTCCATCCGCCCCTCGTCGAACGTGCCGAATGAGAGTTCTTCGCGCCCGAGGAACATGTTCTGGACGATGTCGAGGTTGTCGCAGAGGGCCAGGTCCTGATAGACGACCTCGATGCCGAGGGCCGCCGCCTCGCGCGGCGTGGTCAGGTCGCGGTGGACACCGTCGATCCTCACCTCGCCCTGGTCGTAGGGCTGAACGCCGGCGAGTCCCTTGATGAGCGTGGACTTTCCCGCTCCGTTGTCGCCCACGAGTGCGGTTACCTTGCCGGGATAGACCTTGAGGTCGATCCCCTTCAGGACAGAGACGGGGCCGAATGACTT
Source organism: uncultured Actinomycetota bacterium (assembly GCA_963740165.1). Lineage (GTDB taxonomy): Bacteria > Actinomycetota > Actinomycetes > Actinomycetales > Microbacteriaceae > Microbacterium. The sequence continues at coordinate 38,732 of CAVUDC010000005.1, forward strand.
CTTCACTCCGACCAATTCGATAATCGGGTCTGGCATGTCGTTCCTTCGAGGGTCAGGTTCGAGGCGTTGTCGGGGGCGCCGCATCATGCTGTCGATGCGACGCCCCCGGATGGATCGAGCTACGGTGCCGTGACGCCGAACTCTTCGCAGGCGGCCATGACATCCGGCGTGCAGACGTCGTCGTATGCGGCGTCGCCGGCGGCGATGACGTCGTTGACCATGTCCGGTCCGACCAGGATCGGCGTGACCTGGATATACGGGGTTCCGTCATCGAGTTCCGCGTCAGCCGACGGCTTTTCACCGCTGAGCAGCGCAACTGCCACCTCGACCGCGGCCTCCGCCTCGTCCTTGACGGGCTTGTAGACCGTTGCGGTCTGCCATCCCAGCAGGATGTTCTGCAGACCCGCGACATTCGCGTCCTGACCCGAAACAGCCACACCGCTGAGGTTGTTCTTCTGCAGGACAGCGATGACGCCGGCCGCGTTGGTGTCGTTGGCCGCCCAGACGCCGTCGACCTTGCCGCCGAGCGCGGTCAGCGCCTGCTCGAAGTTGGTCTGCGATTTGGCCTGGTCCCAGATTCCCGGGGGCTCTTCGGCGGGCTTGATCCCGGCGGCTTCCATCACTTCGACGGCACCCTCCTTGAACATCGCCGCGTTGCCGTCGGTGGGGTCTCCGCCCATGTAGACGACGACCGCGGAGGCCGGGTCTTTGCCGGCCGCCTCGAGGCCATCGAGCACCGTCTGGCCCTCCAGGCGACCCACCTCGACGTTGTCGAACGACACGTAGTAGTCGGCGCCCTCGAAGGGGCGGTCGTAGGCGATGACCGGGATGCCCTCGGTCTTGGCCTTCGCTGCGACTGCCTCGGCCGCGCCCTGGTAGTCGACGAGCAGCATGACGCCGCAACCCTGGGTGAGCTGCTGGTCTGCGATCGTGGAGTACTTGTTGACGTCGCCCTGCGCGTTTTGGATGTCGACCTCGAACCCGGCCCCTTCGAGGCCCTCCTGCAGGTACTTGCGGTCGAAGTTCTCCCAACGCGGGGAGGATGCGGCGTCCGGAAGGATCACGCAGGCGCGCCCAGCGGCGTCGCCCCCGCCGCCTTCCGATGACGACGGTGTGCCCGAACCGGAACAGCCGGCCAGCAGCATCGCCGAGGCTCCGACGGCGGCGAGCGCCGGGAGCAGCAGAGATTTCTTCATCTTTCGCCCTTCCACAATGAATATGCGATTGCCGGGGCATCAGTGCCCCGCAGGTCGATCATGACGATGCGGATGGCTAACGTCAAGAGTTGAACGCAAGAATGATTGGGAGCGGTACCGAATCGGTTCGACCAGTGATCGGGAGGTGATTGCTGAGCACTCTGCCCGCTAATGGACGCGAATAGTATGCATTACGCGCAGAGCGATGCGGATTTCGTGCACGCGGCTAAGAGCAACGATTCAGTAACTGAACTCAAGAACACGCGATTCGAGGCTGTTCGTTCAATTTCGGCCGTGCGTCGCCCTACTCTTTCGCGACGTCGAGTCGAGGATGACCGCGAGCACCAGCACGACCCCCGTGACGACGAAACGTACCGACGAGTCGAGGCTCAGCAGTGTCAGGCCCGACGAGATCGACTGGATGACCAGGATGCCGAGCAGCGCCGCCCATGCCGTCCCTCGCCCGCCGAACAGACTCGCGCCGCCGATGACGGCGGCGGCGATCGCATTGAGGTTCGTGTCGGCAGTTCCTGAACTCTGGCTCACGGCGCCGAGGCGCGCGGCGGCGAGGATGCCCCCCGTCGCGGCGAGTGTCGAGCACAGCACGAACGCCGACAGGTAGATCCGGTCGACGCGAATGCCCGCACGTCGCGCGGCCTCGACGGAGCCGCCGACGGCGTAGACGGCGCGCCCCCACCGGGTGCGGGTGAGGGCGAAGTCCGCCACGGCGATCAGGAGGACGAACAGCAGGAAAGAGAACCCGACGCCGCGCGACAGATTGAGATACCACGCGGCCGCTCCCAGCCCCGCGAGCAACAGGAGGGCGCGAACGGCGATGGAGCGCGTGCTCTGGTAGGTCAGGTTCGCCCGCTCGCGTCGCCGTGCCGTGCGCAGCCGTGCCCAGGCGTTCCCGGCGACGGCAAGCAGAATCACGGCATAGGACGCCCACGGAGGGAGGAACATCTGCTGCGCGAAGACGACGAGCCACGAATCGAACGGCAGGTTGATCGAGCCCTCTTCGCCGAGGACCCAGAGCTGCACGCCCAGTATTCCGAGCAGCCCCGCGAGGGTGATCACGAAGCTCGGGATGCCGAACCGCGTGTACAGGAACCCGTACAGCAGGCCGACCGCTGTTCCGGCGAGCATACCGGCGAGCACCGCCGCGATGACTGGCCAGCGGGCCTGAACCATTGCCACAGCCAGCATGGCGGCCGACAGGCCCGACACCGATCCCACCGACAGGTCGATCTCGCCGACGAGCAGCACGATGACGACCCCGAGGGTGATGGTGCCGATCGCCGCGCACTGCAGGGTCAGGTTCACGAGATTGCTGCTCGACAAGAAGACGGGATTGAGGATCTGGAAGATCGTCCAGATGACCGCGAGACCCAGGACGACGGGCACCACGCCCAGATCTCCGGCGCGTGCTCGGTCTATCACGCCGGTCGTACCGTCGCGCACGCGATCCGCCGCCGCGGATAGGGGGCGGCGGGCCGGATCGGACGCACTCATCGGGGCCTTCCGGTACGACGCTTACCGCGATCCGTGAGCGAGACCACACCCGCTCCGGGTCTGTCCACTGCCGCAGCGTCGATCGCCGCAGCGTCGATTGCGGCGGGGTCGATGGCAGCGGGGGGAGTTGCGCGCGGTGGATCGAGCGCGCCCGTAATCGCTGCCAGCAGGGTCTCGGTCGTGATCTCGGCGACGTTGTAGACACCGTTGTTGCGCCCGAGCCGCAGCACCGCGACTCGATCGGCCACGGCCATGACGTCGGCCATGTTGTGGCTCACGAGCACAACGCCGTGTCCGCGCTCACGCAGTCGTTCGATCAGATTCAGAACCTCGGCGGTCTGGGCGACCCCCAGGGCGGCCGTCGGCTCGTCCAGAATGACGATCTTCGGCTCACCGACGAGCGAACGCGCGATCGCGACCGTCTGGCGTTGGCCCCCGGAGAGGGTCGACACGTGGTCGCGCACCGACGGGATGCGGGCCGAGAGGTCGCGCAGCAACGACCACGTCCGCTGTTCCATCTCGACCTCGTCCAGGCGGCCGTCGGTGACGAGTTCGCGGCCGAGCCAGACGTTGGCCACGACGTCCAGGTTCTCGCAGAGCGCCAGGTCTTGAAACACCGTTGCGATTCCGAGGTCGTGCGCATCCGCCGGATCCGAGAGCGACACACGCCGTCCGTCGTACTCGAGCGTCCCGCTGTCGGGGGCATGGACCCCCGCGAGCATCTTCACCAGCGTCGATTTGCCCGCCCCATTGTCGCCAACGAGGGCGACGACCTCGCCCTCGTCGACCCAGAAGTCGACGTTGCTCAGCGCCGTGACGGCACCGAAACGCTTGGTGGCGCCGGTCACGGTCAGGATGCGGTCTTGTCTGATCCCGGTCATGGCGAGGTGAGTCCCGCCTCAACACACGCTCGTGCGTAGTCCTCGGTACAGATCTGCTCGATCGTCCAGAATCCGTCGGCGACGACCGTGTCAGCGATGTTCGCCCGCGTGACGGCGACGGGCAGCAGCAACAGTCGCCGGAATCCCGTCGATCTGCACGGTGGATGTCACGTCCTCGCCCTTCGCGAGAGCCACGGCGACCTCGGCGGCCTTGCGGGCTTGGGGCCGGACATCCTTGAACACGGTCATGAACTGGTCTCCCGACACGATGCGCTGGATCGCCGTGAGTTCGGCGTCTTGACCGGTGACCAGCGGCAGGGGGCTGACGTTGGCCGCTCTGAGCGCCGAGACCGCTCCGCTCGCCGTACCGTCGTTCGCGGCGTACACGCCCTCGATCTGGTCGCCGAAACGGGCGACCTGGCCGGCAACCCACTCCTGCGCCTTGTCGGGGCTCCAATCGGGCGTGTCGTACGACGCGAGCACCGTGAGGTGGCTCGAGTTGATGACGCTCAGCGCTCCCTCCTCGAACTGTGGGGCATTGCTGTCGGTGGGCGAGCCGTTGACCATGAGTATTCCGCCGCTCCCGCCCGTGGCGAGCGCGTTCACGAGGGCCTGCGCCTGCAGCACCCCCACGAGAGCGTTGTCGAATGAGACGTAGTAGGCGATGTCGCCGCCCGAGATCAGTCGATCGTACGAGACGACCGGAACGCCGAGACCGTTGGCCGCGTTGACGATGCTGATCGCCGCCTCGGCGTCGACCGGATCGAGCACAAGGACGGATATGCCCGCGGCGAGCAGGGACTCGGCCTGCTCCTGCTGTTTACTCATGTCTTGATCGGCGTTGGCGTAGAGCACCTCGTAGTCACCGAGTTCGGCGACCCGCTGCTCGAAGACGGGCCGGTCGAAGCTCTCGTAGCGCGCCGTCTTCGCGTCCGGAAGCAACAGCCCGATCTTGACGGTGCTTCCCATGAGCCCGGAGCACGCGCTGAGCATCGCCGCGAGGATCACGAGCATTGCTGTCAGCATCACGAACATCGACGCGCACCCCAGCACCGCGCGTACGCGGCCGGGCCGGGCAAAGCGGATCCCCATCGACACGCGACGAGTCTAGGGTCGCGATCACGCGGGAAGAGCGACCGTCTCCGAATCGACGCGCACATGATCGAGCGCGACAGCAATGGCTCCGCGCGTCTCGGTCCATTCGCCGAAGCTGGATTCGACGATCTCGGGGAGCTCGCCCGACGCCGAGAGTGCCGCCCGCTCGAGCGCGTGACGCATGGGGGCGAGCAGGATCTCGCCCGCCCGCGCGAGCTCGCCGCCGACGACGATCGCCTCGGGATCGAAGAGATTCGTCAGGCTTGCCGCCGCGATGCCGAGGTGCTTTCCCGCATCCGCGATGACGCGACGCGCGCGCCCGTCGCCGGCCTCGGACGCCTGGACCAGGTCGCCCAGGCGACGGAAGCCGCCGTCGGGCGCGAACAGGCTGAGCAGCGCCGGGCCGCCCGCGTAGGTCTCGAGGCAACCGCGGTTCGAACAGCGACACACGGGGCCGTTCTCGTCGAGCGTGATGTGCCCGATCTGACCCGCCTTCCCGTTCACCCCGCGGAAGAGGTCGCCCCCCACGACGAGGCCCGCGCTGATCGTCTGCCCCACGCGCAGGTACACGGACGACGCCGAGGTGCGGGTTGCTCCCTCCCGCGCCTCGGCGAGGCCGCCGAGGTTTGCTTCGCCGTCCACGAACACGGGTCGACCCGTGCGTGCCGAAAGGCTGGCCGCGACGTCGACGCCTTCCCAGCCGCGCAGCAGGCCGGGAACCGAGATCCATCCCGTCCGCGGATCGATCGGCGCGGGCAGACCCAGCCCGATCGCCAGGATGTCGGACAGCGAGCCGCCGATCGAATCCATCATGTCGCTCAAGAGCAGGGTGAGGCGGTCGAGTTCGGCGTCGTGGCGATGATCCACCGGGAGGGGCAACGTCGACTGGGTCACGATCGTGCGCGTCGCATCGGCGATCGCTATGTGCAGGTGGCGAGACGAGAAGTGGGCGCCCGCGACGATGCCGAGATGCCGCGCCAACGAGACGAGCGTGGCGCGACGACCGCTCCGCGAGGTGATCGAGGTGTTGAGGACCCCGGCGGCCGTGAGCTCCTTGACGATGTTCGACACGGTCGCGGGGGAGAGGCCCGTGATGCCCGCGAGCTCGACCTGGGTCAGGCGTCCGTAGCGCTTCAAGCTGTCGGTCACGCGGGCGCGGTTCGCCTCTCGCAGAGAGGTCTGCGAGCCCGGAGAGGCCTGGAACCGTGCCACGACGCTCACTGTAGCGGACCCCTCCGGGCTTGCATCCTGCCGACTTCACCCGGCTAGCTCGGGCCGAACTGGCTCATCGTGTTGTCCTTGCCGCCCGCCTTGAGGGCGGCGTCGCCCGCGAAGTACTCCTTGTGGTTGTCACCGATGTCGCTGCCGGCCATGTTCTGGTGCTTCACCGTCGCGATGCCCTCGCGGATTTCGCGGCGCTGCACGCCCGTGACGTAAGCGAGCATGCCCTCGTCGCCGAAGTAGCCCTTGGCCAAGTCATCCGTCGGAGCGCAGCCGTGTGGTACGTCGGCAGGGTGATGAGGTGATGGAAGATCCCCGCGCGGGCCGAGCCATCCTTCTGGAAGGTGCGGATCTTGTCGTCGGCGAGGCGCGCGAGCTCCGAGCCGTCGTACGAGACGCTCATCAGGTCGGCGCGGTCGTACGGACGACACGTCGGCACCCTGCGCGGCCAACTCGTCGTATGCCTGCTGACGGAAGTTGAGCGTCCAGTTGAACGACGGGCTGTTGTTGTAGACCAGCTTCGCGTTCGGGATGACCTCGCGGATCGCATCCACCATGCCCGCGATCTGCTCGACGTGGGGCTTCTCGGTCTCGATCGACAGCAGATCGGCGCCGTTCTGCAATGAGGTGATGCAGTCGAGCACGCAGCGAGCCTCGCCCGTGCCGGGGCGGAACTGGTACAGGTTGCTCGCGAGCCGGCGGGGGCGCAGCAGCTTGCCATCGCGCCGGATGATGACGTCGCCGTCGGCGAGGTCGGCCGCGGGGATCTCTTCGACATCCAGGAAGGCGTTGTACTGGTCGCCGAGATCGCCGGCTGACTGCGAGACGGCGAGCTTTTGGGTCAGGCCGGCGCCGAGCGAGTCGGTGCGTGCGACGATGATGCCGTTGTCGATCCCGAGTTCGAGGAACGCGTACCGGACGGCATTGAGCTTGGCGATGAAGTCGTCGTGCGGAACCGTGACCTTGCCGTCCTGGTGCCCGCACTGCTTCTCATCCGACACCTGGTTCTCGATCTGGATCGCGCACGCGCCGGCCTCGATCATCTTCTTCGCCAGCAGGTACGTGGCCTCGGGATTGCCGAACCCCGCGTCGATGTCGGCGATGATCGGCACCACGTGCGTTTCGTAGGTGTCAATCTGGGACTGGATGAATTCCTCGGCCGTCTCGTCTCCCGCGGCGCGGGCGGCGTCGAGCTTCGTGAAGAGAAGATCGAGCTCGCGCGCATCGGCCTGTCGAAGGAACGTGTACAGCTCTTGGATGAGCGCCGGAACCGAGGTCTTCTCGTGCATGGACTGGTCGGGCAGCGGCCCGAACTCCGAGCGCATCGCGGCGACCATCCACCCCGACAGGTAGAGGTAGCGCTTGTTCGTCGTCTTGAAGTGCTTCTTGATCGAGATCAGCTTCTGCTGCCCGATGAAGCCGTGCCAGACACCCAGGGACTGGGTGTACAGCGAGGAGTCGCCGTCGTACTCGGCCATGTCGCGCCGCATGATGTCGGCCGTGTACTGGGCGATCTCGAGGCCCGTCTTGAAACGGTTCTGTGCGCGCATGCGCGCAACGTACTCGGGGTGGATGGCATCCCAGCTCGGGCCGTTCTGCTTCTTGAGGGCGTCGACGGCTTCGATGTCGTCTGCATAGGTGGTCATGTCAGTCCCTTTGGTGGTGGTTGAGGTCGGCCGCGCGATTAGGCGAGCTGGACCAGAGTCTTGTCGTCGGCGGGGAGCGTGAGGAAGGCCGGGAAGTCGGTTCCGAGCGCCACCTCGCGGAAGATCTGCGCGGCGTCGTCGAAGCGGTCGGCCGCGCTCCGGTCGACCTCGCTCAGGACCTCGTCGATCAGACCCTCGATGTACTCGCGGGTGATCGGGTCGCCCTCCGCGGTGGAGCGGTCTTGGTGGATCCACTGCCACACCTGGCTGCGCGAGATCTCGGCGGTCGCGGCATCCTCCATGAGGTTGTCGAGCGCCACAGCTCCCAAGCCCCGCGGCCGCGCTTCGATGTAGCGGATCGCGACAGACACGTTCGCGTGCACGCCGGCAGCGGTCACGGGGCTGCCGATATGCACGTCGAGCAGATCGGCTGCCTTCACGTGGACGTCGTCGCGCTGGCGGTCGAGCTGGTTCGGTCGGTCGCCGAGCACCGCGTCGAACTCGGCCATCGCCACGGGGATCAGGTCGGGGTGCGCCACCCACGTGCCATCGAACCCGTCGCCGGCCTCGCGCTTCTTGTCGGCGGCCACCTTCTCGAACGCGCGCTGCGTGACCTCGGGGTCGCGACGGTTCGGGATGAACGCGCTCATGCCGCCGATCGCGAAGGCTCCCCGCTTGTGGCAGGTCTGCACCAGCAGTTCGGTGTAGGCCCGCATGAACGGCACCGTCATCGTCACCTCGCTGCGGTCGGGGAGGACAAACCGTGCCCCACGGCCGCGGTAGTTCTTGATGATCGAGAAGATGTAGTCCCACCGGCCCGCGTTCAGGCCCGCGATGTGGTCGCGCAGTTCGTAGAGGATCTCGTCCATCTCGAACGCGGCGGGCAGCGTCTCGATCAGCACCGTCGCGCGGATCGTGCCGTGGGGGATGCCGAGGTAGTCCTCGCTGAACGAGAACACGTCGTCCCAGAGGCGCGCCTCTTCGCTGGATTCGATTTTCGCGATGTAGAAGTAGGGCCCGCGTCCGGAATCGATCAGCGCCTGGGCGTTGTGGAAGAAGTAGAGGCCGTAGTCCACGAGCGAGCCGGATGCCGCGAGCTGGCGTCCCGCGCGATCCGTGTACCGCAGGTGGTTCTCTCCCAGGTGCCAGCCTCGGGGGCGCATCACGATGGTGGGCGTGCGCTCGGCGGTGACCTCGTAGGTCTTGCCCTCCGGGGACGTGAACGACAGCTCACCCCGGATCGCGTCACGCAGCGACAGCTGGCCCTCGATCACGTTCTTCCACGTGGGGGATGTGGCGTCTTCTTGATCGGCCAGCCACACCCGCGCGCCAGAATTGAGCGCGTTGATCGTCATCTTCGGGTCGGTAGGGCCGGTGATCTCGACGCGGCGGTCCTCGAGGCCGGGGCCGGCGCCCGCGACACGCCAGGTATCGTCGGCGCGGATGTGCGCGGTGTCGTCACGGAAGCGGGGGTCGTGCCCGTTACCGATCTCGAAGCGGCGGCGCATCCGGTCGGCCAGGCGGTCGTACCGACGGGACGAGAAGCGGTGGTGCAGCTCGGTGAGGAAGGCGAGCGCCTCGGCAGTGAGGATCTCGTCATACCGGTGACCGACTGCGCCGAGGACCTCGATCGAGGGTGCGGTGTGCGTGAGGGGTGGTGTGTGGGTGTCCGTGATGGTCATGGTCCCTGTCCTTCGGGTGATCGGTGTGCCTCGGTGGGCTTTCCTCCACTGTGGGTGAAGAAGCAACTGCACCGTTGCCGATCGGCGTGTGAAGTTTCATGCAAATTCTCTTTTCGTGACAGAATCCGAGTATGAGCAGCCTCACACGCCCGGTTGTCGGTCTCGAGTCCGACGACGATGAAGAGGTGGATCCCCTCACGATCGGCCGACGCATCCGTCAATTGCGCACCGCCCGCGGAATGACGCTCGACGAAGCTCGCCGTGGCCGTCGATCGGGTTTCGAGCCAGCTGTCGATGATCGAGACCGGCAAGCGCGAGGCGAAGCTCAGCCTGCTGCGCTCGATCGCCCGCGCACTCGGCACGAGCCTCGACGCCCTGCTCGAGTCCGAACCGTTGGACGAGCGCTCAGTGCTCGAGATCTCGCTCGAGCGAGCGATGGCGGGACAGACGTTCCGCGCGCTCGGCATCGAGCCGTTCCGGATCGGCAAGACGGTGCCGACCGAGGCGCTTCGCACCATGCTCGCGCTGCAGGGCGAGATCGAAAGACTCCGCGACGAACGTGCCGCGACGCCCGAAGAGGCCCGGCGAGCCAACGTCGAGCTGCGCCACCTGATGCGGCGCCAGCACAACCACTTTCCCGAACTCGAAGAGCACGCCGTCCGCATCCTCGAGGCTGTCCGGCATCCGGGTGGACCTCTCACCCAGCGCTCGGCATCGGATATCGCGGCGCATCTCGGTTTCACGATCCACTACGTACCCGACCTGCCGCAGACGACCCGGAGTGTCGCCGACCTCAAGAACGGGCGCCTGTACCTCTCGAGTCGGATCTCGGCGAAGGGAGACCCGAGAACTGCCGTCCTGCAGGCACTGTCGAGCCGAATTCTGGGCCACGCCGAGCCGACGAGCTACGCGGAGTTCCTGCGTCAGCGCGTCGAGACGAACTACCTCACGGGTGCCCTGCTGATCCCCGAGGCGCACGCCGTGCCATTCCTGCGGGAGGCGAAGGCGCGGCGCGCCATCTCGATCGAGGACCTGCGCGATGCCTACTCGGTTTCGTACGAGACGGCGGCGCACCGGTTCACGAACCTGACGACCCGGCACCTCGACATTCCGGTGCACTTCTTGAAGGTGCACGAGTCGGGCACGATCACGAAGGCGTACGAGAACGACGATGTGAACTTCCCGACGGATCGTCTGGGCTCGATCGAGGGGCAGATGTGCTGCCGCCGGTGGACGAGTCGTGTGGTCTTCGACGTCGATGACCGCTTCAACCCGTACTACCAGTACACCGACACAGGCAACGGGACCTACTGGTGCACGGCTCGCGTCGAGGCATCCAGCGAGGGAGCGCACTCGGTGAGCGTGGGGGTGCGCTTCGACGACACGAAGTGGTTCATCGGGCGCGACACCCCCAACCGCGGGGTCTCGAAGCACTCGGTCGAGGTGTGCTGCCGTCGTGCGCCCGCCGACCTCGAGGACACCTGGCGCGACCAGGCCTGGCCGAACGTGCGGACGCCTCGCACCCTGCTCGCGACGCTGCCGACGGGGTCGTTCCCCGGGGTCGACACGACCGACGTGTACGAGTTCCTCGACGCGCACGCCCCGCGCTGAGCGGTCACGTCACCCCAGTGTGCGCAGCGCCGCCCACAGCTCGGCGCGGGCCGCGAAGGACGTCAGGTCGCGATCGAGCAGTCGGCCCGCCGTCATGACCCGCGCGCGGACGGTGTGGCGATGGATGCCCAGGGCCCGGGCCGTGGCCTCGTTCGAGCCGTCGTGCTCAAGCCACGACCGCACCGTGTCGACGAGCGCGGTGCCCCGGTCGGTGTCGTGTCGGAGCAGGGGCTCCAGCTGCGCGCGCCCGGCGGCGCGTGCGTCCGGACCACCGAGCAGCGCGAGCACGCCACCAGCGGCGGGATCGGCGAACGGCGTGATCCCGGCGCCTGTCGCGCGGTCCCGTGCCGTGCGAGCCCGGGCTGCCGCGTCGGCGAATCCGTCGTACGCGGTCGGGTCGGACAGCCCGATTCGCAGACCGAGGTCCTCGGCAACCTCTGCGAGCAGCCCCGAGTCGCCGGGGCCGAGGACGATCACGACCCCGGATACCTCACGCCCGAAGAAGAGGCGGCCCCGGTGTTCTTCTGCGAGCAGCTCGAGCCGATCGGTCACGGTCTCGCGCCGTGCGGCCGAGGCATCCGTGACCGCCACGACCACGGGCGCCTCGGGCAATCCGCCCCACGTTTCGCGGGCGATCCGCGCAGCGATATGCGCCTGGCCGGACAGCAGCAGTTGCAGAACGCCGGTGCGGAGCTGCCCGCGCGCCCGTGCCGCGCCCTCACTCTGCTCGAGCGCAAGCCCTGCCATCGCGATGACCGCGGTCACGACGCTCCGGCTCTCCTGGTCGAGGTCGCCCGCCGCGATCGCGATGGCTCCGCGCAGGCGCCCGCCGCGGCCGAGCGTCTGAATGGTGAACGGGGTATCGCCCACGCGCAGAGTCGAGCCCGCGCGGGCCCCGCGTCGCAGGACCCGCCGCGCCTCGTCGTGCAAACCCGCGAAGACCTCGGTGTCGAGGCCCGACGACGGATGCTGGCGCGTCAATGTGCCCGTCGCGTCGAACAGTCCGACCCAGGTGTCCAGCTGTCGTGACAGCTCGGCGAGGGTCGCGCCGAGCCCGTCCGGGCGGAGCGCCGCGAGCGCGATCGCCCGTTGCGCGGCCAGGGACCAGCTGCGTCGGGCGTAGGTCTGCGCAGCGACGGCCTCGGCGTTCGCCCGGGCCACCGCGATAAAGGGGGTGCGATAGGGAACCTCGAACAGGGGCATCCGGTACGCGCGGCACGCGGCTTCGAGCCCCTGGGGAATGCCCTCGCGGACGACCTCCGTGCCGAAGCCGAGCGCGACGACACCCCGTGCGGACAGGCGCGCGACGTACTCGTTGTACACCGCGGCGCTGTCGGCGGCGTCCGTATCGTCGAGGTCGTCGTTGGTGTCGAGGAATTGCGTTCCGGTCGTGAGCAGTGCGAGCCCTTCGGAGAGGAAGGGCGTGGGATCGGCGAGGTCCGAACTGTGAATCCAGCGGATCGGACGGTCGAGTGCGTCATCAAGAGCGTCGTGAGCCTCCTGGTCGTCCGACGCCGCGCCCGCATCCGCGAGGCGCAACGCGAGGTCGGTGCGCGCGAGCAGAGCGCGGAGCGTCGGGGCCGGCGGGGCCGGGGAAGCGGGGGATGCCACGTCTCGAGGTTATACGAGCTGCACAGTGTGCAGAGAAAAGTTGTACACAGCGGTGAGTGCGCGGTGGAGTCATCCGGCCGTACGCTCCCCCTCATGAGCGTCATCGAGAGCTTCACCGCGCTGCCCCTCGGCGGACCCTCGCTCCCACAGGAGCGCCGCCTCGTCACCGACCTGCCAGGGCCCCGGTCCCGCGAGATCCTGGACCGCAAGGCCGCCGCCGTCGCCTCAGGCGTCGGGCATACGGTCCCGATCGCGGCCGTCGCGGCAGGCGGAGGTGTGGTCGTCGACGCAGATGGCAACTCACTCATCGATCTGGGGTCGGGGATCGCGGTCACGACGGCCGGAAACTCCAACCCGCGTGTCGTGGCAGCCGTCACGGAGCAGCTGGGCCGCTTCACGCACACGTGCTTCATGATCGCGCCCTACGAGTCCTACGTCGCGGTCGCTGAGGCGCTCAACGAACTCACGCCCGGCGAGCACGAGAAGCGGACCGCGCTGTTCAACTCGGGGGCCGAGGCGGTTGAGAACGCGGTCAAGATCGCCCGAAAATACACCAAACGCCACGCGGTCGTCGCATTCGACCACGCCTACCACGGGCGCACGAACCTGACGATGGCCCTCACCGCCAAGAACATGCCGTACAAGCACGGTTTCGGACCGTTCGCCGGCGAGATCTACCGTGCGCCCATGTCCTACCCGTTCCACGACGGACTCACCGGGCCCGAGGCCGCCCAGAAGGCGATCTTGCACATCGAGAAGCAGGTCGGCGCCGACAACGTCGCGGCCGTGATCATCGAACCCATCCAGGGCGAGGGTGGCTTCATCGTGCCCGCCGATGGATTCTTGAACGCGATCGCGGCCTGGTGCCGCGAGAACGGTGTCGTCTTCATCGCCGACGAGGTGCAGACCGGCTTCGCGCGCACCGGCCGCTGGTTCGCCAGCGAGCACTTCGACATCGTGCCCGATCTCGTCGTGACGGCGAAGGGCATCGCCGACGGCCTGCCCCTGTCGGGGGTGACCGGCCGTGCCGAGATCATGGACGCCACGCACACGGGGGGCCTCGGTGGAACGTACGGCGGCAACCCGCTCGCCTGCGTCGCGGCGCTCGCCGCGATCGAGTCCTACGTCGAGGACGGCCTGCTCGATCGGGCAACCGAGATCGGCGACATCCTGACCTCTCGACTGAGCGCCCTGGCCGCCACGGATGCCCGCATCGGCGATGTGCGCGGCTTCGGTGCCATGATCGCGGCCGAGTTCGTCGACCCCGAGACGGGCGAGCCGGACGGCGCGCTCACGGCGCGGATCGCGAAGGACTGCATCGCGGACGGCGTGATCGTGTTGACGTGTGGAACGTACGGCAACATCATCCGGTTCCTGCCACCCCTGACCATCCCGAACCACCTGCTGAACGAGGGCCTCGACGTCGTCGCCGGCGCCCTCGCTCGCGACTGAAGGAGAACCCCACATGAGCGAGATCACCCGTGACGTCGTCGTTATCGGGGCGGGGGCCGCAGGTCTGACCGCGGCCAACGCACTCCGCAACGCCGGGCTGTCGGTTGCCGTACTCGAAGCGCGCGAGCGAGTCGGCGGGCGCCTCTGGACCGACGAGATCGAGGGCGCCATGCTCGAGATCGGCGGGCAATGGGTCTCACCCGATCAGGACGCGCTGATCGATACGGTCGCAGAGCTCGGACTCGAGACGTACTCGCGTTATCGCGAAGGCGACAGTGTCTACGTCGGACCGGATGGCGAGGCGCACCGCTTCACCGGTGAGATGTTCCCCGTCTCGGCGGAGACCGAGCGCGTGATCGCCGAGATCACCGAGCGGCTCGACGCGATGGTCGCCGAGATCGATCCCGACCGGCCCTGGGCTCACCCGAAGGCCGCCGAGTGGGACCACATCTCGTGGGACGCGTGGCTGCGGGCGCAGACCGACGACGACGAAGCCGTCCGGAACCTCGCGTTCGCGACGGGCTCGGCGATGCTCACCAAGCCGACGCACACCTTCTCGCTGCTGCAGTCGCTCCTGATGGCGGCCTCGGCGGGGTCGTACTCCCACTTGGTCGACGCCGACTTCATTCTCGACAAGCGCGTCGTCGGCGGACTCCAGCAGGTTCCGATCCTCCTGGCCGAGCGCCTCGGCGACGATGTGCTGCTGAACGAGGCGGTGCGCACACTCGAATGGGGCGACTCGGGTGTCACCGCCATCACCGACACCACGACCGTCCGGGCGCGGTTCGCCATTCTCGCCCTGGCCCCGAACCTCTACTCGCGCATCTCGTACGTGCCGCCGCTGCCGCGGTTGCAGCACCAGATGCACCAGCACCTCTCGATGGGCTTCGTGATCAAGGTGCACGCGGTCTACGAGACGCCGTTCTGGCGCGCCAAGGGGCTCTCGGGCACCGCATTCAGCCCGTACGAGTTGTCGCACGAGGCGTACGACAACACCAACCACGGGGATTCCCGCGGAACGCTCGTCGGGTTCGTCTCGGATCAGACCGCCGATGACCTCTTCCGGCTGAGCGCCGAAGAGCGCAAGGAGCGCATCCTCGAGTCGTTGTCGCACTACTACGGTCCCGAGGCGAAAGACCCCGTCGTCTACTACGAGAGCGACTGGGGTTCGGAGGAGTGGACGCGCGGCGCCTACGCCGCGAGCTTCGACCTCGGCGGCCTCGCCCGCTACGGGGCAGACCTGCGCACCCCCGTCGGTCCCATCCACTTCGCCTGCAGCGATCTGGCCGGCGCCGGTTACCAGCACGTCGACGGTGCGATTCGCATGGGTCGCGAAGCCGCGGCACACATCATTCAGGAGGCCCGCGCATGAGCGCACCCGTTTTCGTCGTCGGCTACACCGCGACCGATTCCGGCGCCGACGCGGTCGCGCTCGCCGCGCGGCTTGCCGCCGCCGCCTCGGGCCGAGTGGAGCTGGTCACGGTGCTGCTCGACGAGGGCCGAGGCGCCGTGGTCCCGCCCGATGCCAGCTACGACGCGTACGTCCGTGAGCAGGCGAACGGATGGCTCGCTACCGCGACCGCTGCCGTGCCCGATGACCTCGGCCACGGCACGCACGTCCGCTACGCGGACTCGTTCGCGGCGGGACTGCTCGAGGTCGCGACCGAGGTCGACGCCTCGTACATCGTCGTGGGAGCCGCGCCCGGCGGCATTCTCGGCCGATACTCGCTCGGTGCCGTCGCGAACGAGCTGCTGCACTCCTCGACCGTGCCCGTTGTGCTGGCGCCGGCGGGTGCGCGCACGGTAACGGCGCCGCTGACGCGCATCACGGCCGCCGTCGGTACGCGGCCCGGTGCGGACGCCCTGATCGAGGACGCGGTCGCGCTGGCCTCGGCGACCGATTCCACGCTGCGACTGATCTCACTCGTCACGATCGACCTGCCCTCGGGAGTCGACACGGGCGTCATCCGTCTGGCGGGTTCGACCCACGCCGACATGGTGCTCTCACAGGCTCGCGAAACCCTGCCCACCGGCATCGTCGCCGAGGCATCGGCCGCTCAGGGCCCGAGCATCGAAGACGCCGTCGAGAGCCTCGACTGGCGGGACGGCGAGGTCGTGATGGTCGGATCCAGCCGCCTCGCGCAGCCGCGGCGCCTGTTCCTCGGCTCGACCGCCGCCAAAATGCTCCGGACGCTTCCCGTGCCCATGATCGTCGTGCCCCGAACGCACGCTGACGACTCGCCCCGCCCGAACGCTGTGGAAGGAGAACGCGCATGAGCACCACCGACCAGAACGTCGCCGAAACGGGGGAGCCCGTGACCGGCGGGTTGTCGAAGAAGGGCCTGAGCGCCGGGACGGTCGGCCTGATCGGCGCGGTCGTCATCGGCATCTCGTGCATTGCCCCGGCCTACACTCTGACGGCGGCCCTCGGCCCCACCGTGTCGGAGGTCGGGTTCCAGGTACCCGCGATCATCCTCATCGGATTCATCCCGATGCTGCTCGTCGCGTTCGGTTACCGCGAGCTCAACCGCCGGATGCCGGACTCCGGCACATCGTTCACGTGGGCCGCCCGTGCGTTCGGCCCGTGGGTCGGCTGGATGGCCGGCTGGGGCCTG
The DNA here is from genome assembly GCA_963740165.1 of uncultured Actinomycetota bacterium. Classification (GTDB taxonomy): domain Bacteria; phylum Actinomycetota; class Actinomycetes; order Actinomycetales; family Microbacteriaceae; genus Microbacterium. The sequence goes on from CAVUDC010000005.1 coordinate 55,254, forward strand.
ATCGCCGCCACGATCCTGGTGCTGTCGAATCTCGCGGGTATAGCCGTGGAGTTCTTCTTTCTCCTGATCGATCAGATCGCCCAGACGAACGGCGCGATCGCCGGCCTGGCGTTCAACCCGTTCATCAACGTCGCGGTGTGTCTGGCATTCATGCTGGGCGCCACGATGATCTCGTACCGCGACATGCAGACCACTCAGAAGCTGCAGTACTTCCTGGTGGGGTTCCAGGTGCTCGTACTCGTCGTCTTCGCGATCGCCGCTTTCGTGCGCGTCGCACAGGGCAACGCCTTCGACGCGTCTATGCCCGAACTGTCGTGGTTCAACCCGTTCGCCGTCGGCTCGTTCACGGCCGTCGTTGCGGGACTGTCGCTGTCGATCTTCATCTTCTGGGGGTGGGACGTCACCCTCACGATGAACGAAGAGACGAAGGACCCCGAGAAGACGCCGGGGCGCGCTGCGACCCTCACGGTCATCACGATCGTCGTGCTCTACCTGCTCATCGCGATCTCGCTGCTCGCGTTCGCGGGGATCGGCACGGGTGAACTGGGACTCGGCAACGAGGACATCCAGGCGAACGTGTTCTTCTTCCTGAGCGGCCCGATCCTCGGACCCCTCGCGTTCCTCGTGTCGCTCGCGGTGCTGACCAGCTCGGTGTCGTCCCTGCAGTCGACCTTCGTGTCGCCCGCACGGACGCTGCTCGCCATGGGCCACTATGGCGCGCTGCCGAAGAAGTTCGCCGCGGTCAGCCCCCGCTTCTTCACCCCGGGGTACGCCACGATCGTGTCCGCCGTGATCGCGTCGGCCTTCTACGCGGTCATGCGCTTCGTCAACGAGAACGTGCTGTGGGACACGATCACCACGCTCGGCCTGATGATCTGCTTCTATTACGGCATCACGGCGTTCGCGTGCGTCTGGTACTTCCGCAAGCAGTGGTTCGACTCGGCCCGCAACGTGTTCTTCACGTTGCTGTTCCCGCTCATCGGTGGCCTCATTCTGGCCGCGCTGTTCGTCATCACGCTCGTCGAGAGCATGGACCCCGCCTACGGCAGCGGCACGGAATGGTTCGGCCTGGGTAGCGTGTTCGTGCTCGGGGTCGTGATCATCGGCCTCGGCATCGTGATCATGGTCATCATGCGCTTCCGCAGCCCGGCATTCTTTCGTGGCGAGACCCTGTCCCTCGACGCACCGCCGAGCACACGACGCGCACGAAAGGAGTCCATCCGATGAGTTCCACCCCCGAGACCGAAGCAGCGCTGCTCGCCTCCATACCGACGGGTCTGTTCATCGGTGGGGCCTGGGAAGATTCCCCGAGCGGCAAAACTTTGGATGTGATCGACCCCGCGACAGGCGCGGTGATCAAGACGATCGCCGATGCCACGCCCGAGGACGGCATCCGTGCCCTCGACGCGGCGGTGGCTGCGCGGGATGCCTGGGCCGCGACGCCGCCTCGCACGCGGAGCGACATCCTGCGCCGTGCTTTCGATCTCGTTCAGGAGCGCAAGGAGGATCTGGCACTCATCATGACTCTCGAGATGGGCAAGCCCATGGCCGAGTCGCGCGGTGAGGTGGCGTACGGCAGCGAGTTCTTGCGCTGGTTCTCGGAGGAGGCCGTGCGCATCACGGGTCGCTACGGCTTGAACCCCGAGGGAACCGGCCGGATGGTCGTGTCACAGCGCCCCGTCGGTCCGTCGTTCTTCATCACGCCGTGGAACTTCCCGCTCGCGATGGCGACCCGCAAGATCGCCCCGGCGCTCGCCGCGGGCTGCACCGTGGTTATCAAGCCGCCGGCACTCACCCCGCTGACCACGATGCTCTTCACGACGATCCTCGAAGAAGCGGGACTGCCCGCGGGCGTCGTCAACGTCGTCAACTCGTCGTCGTCGTCGGCCCTTTCGGCGCCGATCATCGCCGACCCGCGGCTGCGGAAGCTCTCGTTCACGGGGTCCACAGGGGTGGGGCAGAAGCTCATCGCCCAAGCCGCCGAGGGCGTGCTGCGCGTGTCTATGGAACTCGGGGGAAACGCGCCGTTCGTCGTCTTCGAGGACGCGGATCTCGACAAGGCCGTCGAGGGGGCGCTGCAGGCCAAGTTCCGCAACATCGGGCAGGCCTGCACCGCGGCGAACAGGTTCATCGTTCACGAATCCGTGGCGGACGAGTTCGCGAAGCGCGTCGGCGACCGGGTTGCCGCGATGCGGATCGGCCGCGGCACGGAAGACGGTGTGCAGATCGGGCCGCTCATCGACGATGCCGCGGTGGCCAAGGCATCCGCCCTCGTCTCGGATGCCGTGCAGCGCGGGGCGCGCCTCGTGACCGGTGGCGCGGCGATCGAGGGCCAGGGCACGTTCTTCGAACCGACCGTGATCGCCGACGTCGTCGCCGGCAGCGACATCCTGCGCGAAGAGATCTTCGGGCCGGTGCTCGCGATCGCACGATTCGGCGACGAAGATGAGGCCGTACGCCTCGCGAACGACACCGAGTACGGTCTGGTGTCCTACGTCTACACAACGGACCTCGCGCGCGGACACCGCATGATCGACCGGCTCGAAACGGGGATGATGGGGCTGAACGTCGGCGTCGTCTCGAACGCCGCCGCACCGTTCGGCGGAGTGAAGCAGTCCGGCATCGGCCGCGAGGGCGGCCTCGAGGGCATCCACGAATACCTTTCGACCAAGTACACGCTGATCCCCGTCGACTGACGGGCGAACGGAGACACACATGACCGACTACGCCGTCGTCAACCCCGCCACGGGTGAGACGCTCGCCACCTACGACACGTTCACCGATGCGCGGGTCGACGCGTCAGTCGCCGCCGCCGCGTCCGCCTATCGCGACTGGGCTCGCGACGCATCCGTTGCCGAGCGTGCCGAGCGCTTGAACCGCGTGGCCGACCTGCACCGCGAGCGTCGGGAAGAGCTCGCCGAGATCATCGTGCGCGAGATGGGCAAGCCCCTCGCGGCGGCCCTGGGCGAAGTGGACTTCGCCGCGGACATCACGCAGTTCTACGCCGACAACGCCGCGAAGATCACCGCCGACCAGCCGATCGACATCCTCGGCGAGGGGACGGCGGTCGTCCGGCGGTCGCCGCTCGGCCCGCTGCTCGGCATCATGCCGTGGAACTTTCCGTACTACCAGGTCGCACGTTTCGCGGCCCCGAACGTCGCGATCGGCAACACGATCCTGCTGAAGCACGCCCCGCAGTGCCCCGAGTCGGCGGCGGCGATCGAGCAGATGTATCTCGACGCGGGCTTCCCCGAGGGCGTCTACGTCAACCTGTACGCCACCAACGATCAGGCCGCCACGATTATCGAAGACCCGCGTGTGCAGGGTGTGTCGGTGACCGGGTCCGAGCGTGCCGGCGCCGCGGTCGCCGAGATCGCGGGACGGAGCCTCAAGAAGGTCGTGCTCGAACTCGGCGGGTCGGACCCATTCATCCTCCTCTCCACGGACGACCTCGATGGGGCCGTGCAGGCGGCCGTCGACGCGCGACTCGACAACGTGGGGCAGTCCTGCAACGGCGCGAAGCGGTTCGTCGTGATCGATGACCTGTACGACGCTTTCGTGGAGAAGTTCTCGGCCGCTATGGCCGGTGCCACTGTCGGCGACCCCATGAGCGATGACACCGTACTCGGACCCCTGTCGTCGCTGCTTGCCGCCGAGCGCCTCGAGCAGCAGGTGCAACGCGCTATCGAGCAGGGGGCGACGCTCGTCACCGGCGGCGTGCGCGATGGCGCCTTCTTCCCGGGCACGGTCCTGACCGACGTCACACCCGAGACGGATGCCTACGGTGAAGAGTTCTTCGGCCCCGTCGGCGTCGTCTACCGCGTCGCGGATGAGGCCGCCGCCGTAGCCCTGGCGAACGACACCGGATTCGGGCTCGGCTCGTACGTGTTCACGACCGATGAGGCGCAGGCCGAGCGGGTCGCCGACGCGATCGACGCCGGCATGGTCTACGTCAACCTTGTGCTCGCGGACTCGCCCGAACTGCCGTTCGGCGGGGTTAAGCGGTCGGGCACGGGGCGCGAGATGGGGCTGCTCGGAGCCGACGAGTTCGTCAACAAGAAGCTCATTCGCATCGCCTGATCGGAGAGGACGCCATATTCACGGTCGTATGGCGTAGCGGGCATGAGGCATCCGCGGGACGATAGTTCTGAGGAGGTCTGTCTCATGGACGAGATGAACGAAGCAGTCAACCGCTTGAGCGGGGACGAATGCTGGGACCGGCTGCGCACGCAGCAGCTCGGCAGGCTCGTCACCCACGTGGGGCATGTCCTCGATATCTTCCCCGTCAACTACGTCGTCGACGACGAAACGATTGTCTTCCGCACGGCCGAGGGCAGCAAGCTGTTCGAACTCACCGTGAATGACGAGGTGTTGTTCGAGGTGGACGACCACTCGGGGACGGATGCGTGGAGCGTCGTCGTGCGAGGGCATGCCCACCGGCTCACCACGAGTGACGAAGTTCATGCGGCCGACGAGTTGCCGCTACGCCCGTGGATCCCGACTCTCAAGTACAACTACGTGCGCGTCACGCCTGCTTCGCTCACCGGTCGCGCCTTCGAGATCGGACCGGAGCCCGATCGGTACGGCACGTCTGACTACTAACGGTCGACTACTGAGGACGCCCTCTACGGGCCGAGGGCATTCGCGACCTTCCCCGGGCATGACGTAGACTTGCGGTGCAGTCGAAATCTGCATTCTTTGCCGTGCCCGCGGTCGGGCGAAATCCTCTTCGTGAGCACGGTGCAAGATTGCGGACCCGGGGCCGGAAACGGTCCTTAGGGCGGTAGCTCAATTGGCAGAGCAGCGGTCTCCAAAACCGCAGGTTGCAGGTTCGATTCCTGTCCGCCCTGCGCGTCAGCCCCGAGCTGACACACGAAAGGTACATTCAGGTGAGTGCAGTGGCCCAAGACGAGCCGAACGGCGAGATCGTCGCGGCGGGCAAGACGGATCGCGGAAAGAAGCCCGGCTTCTTCGCTCGCATCGTCCTGTTCATCCGACAGGTGTTCGCCGAGCTCCGTAAGGTCGTCACGCCGACGCGCCAGGAACTGCTGAAGTTCACCGCGGTGGTGCTCGGATTCGTCGTCGTGATGATGGCGATCGTCTACGGCCTCGACTTCGTCTTCTCCTGGATGGCTTCGGTCGTCTTCGGGAGGCCCGGCGAACTCGTCGGCGGATAGCCGAAACGCACCCCGACAGAATCATCGGCGGCCTGAACGGGCCGTCATCAACGGAAGTGATCCAGTGACCGAAAGATTCACCGACGACGCCGACTGGGCGACGGCCGCCGAGCAGTCCAGCGAGGACGACGAGGCGCAGGAGGGCGACCAGCTCGCCGCCGAGGAGCGCTCGGTCGAGCCCGCAGAGCACGCAGCGCTGCACGTCGTGAGTGACGAAGACGAAGACGAAGACTTCGCCGAACTGGACGACATCGAGATCGACGACCCGGAGGCCGACGCTATCGTGAACGACGCCCTGCACATCGACGAGGCCGCCGAGGCCGAAGCGGCCGCCGAGGTCCTGACCGATTCGCTCGAGGACGAAGAGACCGAGCGCGCGGCCGAGGATGCCGAAGAGGTCACCCCTTACGACGGCCCCGACATCAACGGTGAGCCCGACGCGCCCGTTCTGGACGAAGACTTCGTGGCTGAGGTCGATGCTGCTGCGGAGGTCGTCGACGAGGTGGAGGCATCCGTCGACGGCGAAACTGTCGACGCAGAATCCGACGATGACGCCGAGGTCGACCCGTACGAGGCGTTCCGCGCCGAACTGCGCTACCTGCCGGGCAAGTGGTACGTCATCCACTCGTACGCCGGCTTCGAGCGCAAGGTCAAGGCGAACATCGAACAGCGGAAGTCGTCGCTCGAGGTCGAGGACGAGATCTATCAGATCGAGGTTCCGATGGAGGATGTCGTCGAGATCAAGAACGGCCAGCGCAAGATGGTCACCCGCGTGCGCATCCCGGGCTACGTGCTCGTGCGCATGGACCTGAACGAAGACACCTGGTCGGTCGTTCGCCACACGCCCGGCGTGACCGGCTTCGTGGGCAACGCCCACAACCCGACGCCCCTGCGTTTCGAAGAAGCCTTCAACATGTTGAAGTCGCTCGTCGAGATCAAGGAAGTCGCCACGACCAAGTCCGGCAGCGGCAAGGGTTCGGCTACTCAGGCACGCAGCATCGTCACCGAGGTCGACTTCGAGGTCGGCGAGACGATCACCATCAAGGAAGGCTCGTTCGCGGGCCTGCCCGGCACGATTAGCGAGATCAAGCCCGAGAGCGGCAAGCTCACGGTCCTCGTCTCGCTCTTCGAGCGCGAAACCCCGGTCGAGCTGTCGTTCGACCAGGTCACGAAGCAGTAAGAACAGCGCAGTAATTACAGAGACCACCGCCCCGGAAAGACCGGACGCGGGAGAAGGATTCGGCCCCTGAGCTTGTCGAAGGGTCCGAATCGTTCGATGAGAGGAAAACAAGAATGGCACCCAAGAAGAAGGTGACCGGCCTGATCAAGCTCCAGATCAAGGCTGGAGCCGCCAACCCGGCGCCCCCGATCGGGCCCGCGCTCGGTCAGCACGGCGTCAACATCATGGAGTTCTGCAAGGCGTACAACGCGGCGACCGAGGCCCAGCGTGGCAACGTCATCCCCGTCGAGATCACCGTCTACGAGGACCGCAGCTTCACGTTCATCCTGAAGACGCCCCCCGCCGCCGAGCTCATCAAGAAGGCTGCTGGCGTTGCCAAGGGTTCGCCGACGCCGCACACGACCAAGGTGGCCAAGCTCACCAAGGCTCAGGTGCGCGAGATCGCCGAGGTCAAGCAGCCCGACCTGAACGCGAACGACATCGAGGCCGCCTCGAAGATCATCGCCGGCACCGCCCGTTCCATGGGCATCACGGTTGAGGACTGAGGGGAATAACGACTATGGCTACCAAGTCCAAGGCCTATCAGGCCGCAGCCGCGAAGATCGCGGCTGACACGTTCTACACGCCCACCGAGGCCGTCGCCCTGGCGAAGGAGACCGGCTCCGCGAAGTTCGACTCGACCGTCGAGGTCGCGCTGAAGCTCGCCGTCGACCCCCGCAAGGCAGACCAGATGGTGCGTGGCACCGTCATTCTGCCCCACGGCACGGGTAAGACTGCCCGCGTCATCGTCTTCGCAACGGGCCCTGCGGCCGAGGCTGCTCTCGCGGCCGGCGCCGACGAGGTCGGTGGAGCCGAGCTCATCGAGAAGGTTGCGGGCGGCTACACGTCGTTCGATGCGGCCGTCTCGACGCCCGAGCTCATGGGCCAGGTCGGTCGCCTCGGAAAGGTGCTGGGTCCCCGTGGCCTCATGCCGAACCCGAAGACCGGCACCGTGACCCCCAACCCGGCCAAGGCCGTCGAGGAGATCAAGGGCGGAAAGATCGAGTTCCGCGTCGACAAGCACGCCAACGTCCACTTCGTGGTCGGCAAAGCGTCGTTCAGTGCCTCGCAGCTCGACGACAACATCAAGGCGGCGCTCGACGAGATCGTTCGTCTGAAGCCGTCCAGCTCGAAGGGTCGCTACATCCAGAAGGGTGCGGTGTCGACCACGTTCGGCCCCGGCATCCCGCTGGACGTCAACGCGATCTGACGCACGGCATAAGCGAAGGGTCTCACCGAAACGGTGGGGCCCTTCGTCGTTGTTCGGTCGTCGCCTCAACGGAACACGACGAGGCCGATGCCGATGCCGATCATCACGACGGCGATCGAGGCATCCAGGATGCGCCAGGCCCGTTCGGTCGAGAGCAGTCGCCCGAGGTACCGTGCGCCGAACGCCAGGCCCGAGAACCAGAGCACGCTCGCCACGATGGCGCCGCCCGCGAACGCCCAGGGGCTCGGATGCGTCGTCGCGATGAGAACCGAGCAAGAACGACGGTGTCGAGGTAGACGTGCGGGTTCAGCCACGTCAGGGCGAGCGCCGTCGAGGCAACCGCGAGGGCGCTGGTCTGCGTTGCCGTGCTTGTCGCCGTGCCGGTCTTGGTCGTGGTCGCCCGAGCGGTCAGGCTCGGGGGCGGGATCAGGACCTCGCCGCTCGGGCGCCACGCGCGGCGCGCAGCGAGGCATCCGTAGGTCACCAGGAACACCGCTCCCGCCCAACGCACGACCTCGGTCAGCCACGGGAGGGCCTGCAGGGCCAGCCCGACCCCCGAGACGCCGAGCGCGATCAGTACGGCGTCCGAGATCGCGCAGATGGCGGTGACGAGCACGATGTGCTCCCGACGCATGCCCTGACGCAGCACGAACAGGTTCTGCGCACCGATGGCGATGATGAGCGAGAAGCCGAGGCCGAGGCCCGCAACGGCAGAGATGAGCACGTGACGAAGCTACGGTCTCCACATAATTAAGACCAGCTCATGTTTCTACCGCGCCATTAGCATGGCTTCATGAAGCTCCGGCTCGATCTCGTTGCGACCGTCGCGGCCGCCGTCGACGCGGGCACGCTCGACGCCGCGGCGCGCACACTGCACATCACGCCGTCGGCAGTCAGTCAGCGAATCCGGGCGCTCGAGGAGCGAATCGGGCGAACGTTGCTCATCCGCTCGAAGCCGCTGCGCGCGACCGAGGCGGGCGAGACCGTCGTTCGCCTAGCCCGCCAGCTCGCCCTTCTCGAGCACGACACCCTGCGCTCCCTGGGGCTCGACGAGGAGGGGCCCGCGCGACTGGCGTTGGCGGTGAACGCCGACTCGCTCGCCACCTGGTTCCTGCCCGCCCTGGCGCGGATCGTGGCAGACGGAGAGGCGGCGATCGAAATACATCGCGATGACCAGGACTATACGGCCCGCCTGCTCGCGGACGGAAGCGTGTCGGCCGCTGTCACCTCGCAGAGCGCGGCCGTCGCGGGCTGCACGGTGACCCCGCTCGGGGTCATGTCGTACCGGGCGTGCGCGACGCCCGCGCTCGCCCGACGCTGGTTCGCGGGCGGGGTGAACGCCGAGGTGCTCGCGGTCGCGCCCGTCATCGAATACGACCGTCGAGACGATCTGCAATCGCGGTGGCTCCGTTCGCACGGAGCATCCGTCGAGGCGCCGCCACGGACCTACGTTCCCGCGTCGCACGACTTCGCGGCAGCGGTGCGCTCGGGGCTCGGATGGGGGATGCTTCCGCCGCTGCAAGCGGACGGGCCGATCGCCGCGGGCGAGATCGTGGTGCTCGAGGGCGATCCGGTCGACGTGCCGCTCTACTGGCAGCAGTGGGATCTGCGATCGCCCCTGCTCGACCGCGTCGCGCACGTCGTCGTGGACGAGGCGCGACGGGCGCTCGGGCCAGTCTGAAGGGCGTGGCTAGTCGTCGCTCACCCGAAGCACGATCTTGCCTCGGGTGTGACCGTCTTCGATCTCCCGGTGTGCTGCGGCGGCATCCCCCAGGTCGAAGACGCGGTCGATGTAGACCTGGACCGACCCCGACGCGAGCAGCCGAGCGATCGTCGCGAGTGCCCCGCCGTCCGGAATGACCTTGTAGGTGGAAGCGCGGACGTCCGCCGTCGCGGCATCCTCTTCGAACGTCGGCCAGCTCCCGGTCGGCACGTTCACGATCAGTCCGCCTCGCCGCAGTACCCCGAGCGAGCGGCTGCCCGTGGCATCGAGCGTATTGCCGACCAGGTCGATCACCACATCGACGTCGGCGACGACATCCTCGAACTTCGTCGTCGTGTGATCGATGACGACGGATGCTCCGAGTTCACGCAGCCACGCGGCGTTCCGTCCCGACGCCGTCGCCGTGACGTGTGCACCGAAGTACGACGCGAACTGTACGGCGAAGTGTCCGACGCCGCCGCTGCCGGCGTGGATCAGGATCCGCTGACCTTCGTGCGCGTGCGCGGTCTCGACGATGAGTCCCCAGGCGGTAAGCGCGGCGAGCGGCACGCCCGCCGCCTCGACGTGCGAGAGGCCCGTCGGCATCTTGGCGACCGAGAGCGAGGACACGACCGCATATTCCGCATAGCTCCCGGGTGTGCGCGGGAACGCCGCCATGCCGTACACCGGCGTACCCGGCTGAAGGGGATGCGTCTCGAATGGCGCACGGACGACGATCCCGCTGAAGTCGAAACCGGGCACCGCGGGGTACGACGCAATCGCCGACGAGACGCCGCGACCCGATCGTGTCTTGGCATCGATCGGATTGACGCCGGCGGCGACGACCCGCACGAGCAGTTCGCTCATGACAGGAGCCGGGGTGGCGACCTCGGCGAGACGCAATGAGTCGGCGTCTCCCGGCTCGTCGAACACAACGGCGCGCATCGTGTCGGGGACGCTCGGCGCCTCGGCGGGCGCTCCCGCGGGTCGTGGGGGGCGAATTGCCATGGCGGTGCTCCATTCTGCGCGATCCTGCAAACCGGCAGGCATGCACATGCGGCATGATGCACACCTGGCTCGGGGGCGCTATTGCCCCGAGGATCGGACTCGTCCCAGTAAAGCCGGGGATTGTCTCGACGGTGTTACGCAGGTGCTAACGTGCCGCTACGCCATGCGGCCTTCGGTTACACGGAGCCGGACGGGGTTTCGCCGGTCGACGCCGCGCGCAGCAGGCGTGTGAGGGTCCGGATGTCTGAGACATCCCAATTCGCGAGCACATCGTGCAGGGCGTGCGGGTCGGCGCTCCGTGCGGCTGCGAGCCGCTCCACACCTTCCGGCGTCGCCGTCAGTCGCGTCGATCGGCCATCGGCCGGGTCCGCGGTTCGCTCGACCAGACCGGCCTGCTCGAGCTCGCGCACCGTCCGGCTCACCTGACCCTTGTCGGCGACGAGTGTCTCGGCGAGTGCTGACGGACTGATCGGCCCGTGCTTCACGATCGTCGTGAAGACCTTGTACGCGCCCGGCAGCATGCCCGGGCTCAGCCTGTCGGCGCGGGCGGCCATGACCTGACGCATCCGCACCGAAAGCTCACCGAACTCCGATTCGAGCTCCCGCACCGCCTCCTGCCAATCCGGGTTCGAGGCGGCCTGCGGCTGATCGGTCATCGCTCGACGGTACCCTTCCCCGTCGCAGGGATCGACTCCATGCCCTCGCTCGTCGTGAAGGTCGCCAGATCGGCCTCGCCCGCGGCCAGGCGTTCGGTCGTCGTCATGCGTGTCAGCGGACGGTTCGGCAGGAAGATGATCGCGATCAGGCTGACGACCGCCAGCGGCACGGCGAACAGGAACGAATGCGCGATGCCCTGTGCGTAGATGTCCTCGACGATCACCCGCACGCCGTCCGGGAGCGTGCTCACCGCGGGCAGCGTGCCGGACGTCAACTGCGCGGCGACGGCGAGCCCCTGCTCACCGAGCGGGGCGAGGGCGGCGCCGATCGCATCCCGGTACCTCACGAATCCGTCGGTCACGCTCGTGGCGAGCGCCGCACCCATGACGGACACGCCGATGGTGCCGCCGAGGCTGCGGAAGAACGCGACACCGGAGCTCGCCGCCCCCATCTCTTCGGGCTTGGCCGTGTTCTGCACGACGAGCACGAGGTTCTGCATGGTCGCGCCGACACCGGCGCCGAGCAAGAACATGTAGAGCGCGACGAGCGGGTACGAGGTGTCGTAGTGCAGCGTCGACAGCAGCACAGAGCCCGCGATGAGCGCGACGGCGCCGCCGATCATGTACGACTTCCAACGGCCGAAGCGACTGATCAGCTGACCGATCAGAATCGAGGTGACGAGCAGGCCACCCATCATGGGGATGGTCAGGATGCCCGCCTCGGCCGGCGTGGCGCCGCGTGACATCTGCATGTACTGTCCGAGGAACACCGCGGCCCCGAACATCGCCAGACCCGTTGCGATCGACGCGATGACGGAGAGCGTGAAGGTGCGGTTGCGGAACAGCGAGAGCGGAATCAGCGGCTCACGCGAGCGCAGCTCGACCACGATGAACAGAACGGTGGCCAGCACGACCCCGCCGACCATGAACGCCGTCTCGACACTCCACCAGTCGTAGTTCATGCCGGCGTTCGTGATCCAGATGAGCAGGAGAGAGACCGCGGTCGACAGCAGCACGATGCCGACGTAGTCGATGCTGACCTTGTCGCGCCGGGCGCGCGGAACGTGCAGGGTGCGCTGCAGGATCACGAAGGCGGCGATCGCGAAGGGGATCGCGACGAAGAAGTTCCACCGCCATCCGATTCCGTCCGTGATGAACCCGCCGAGCAGCGGGCCTCCGACCGTGGCGAGGGCCATCACGGCGCCGAAGAGTCCCATGTAGCGGCCACGCTCGCGCGGGCTGATGATGTCGGCCATGAGCACCTGGCTGAGGGCGGCGAGGCCGCCGGCGCCGAGACCCTGCACGGCGCGGAACGCGATGAGGGTGCCCGAGTCCTGCGAGAAGCCCGCCGCGGCGGTCGCGAGCACGAACAGCGCGAGCGCCAACTGGATCAGCAGCTTGCGATCGAACAGATCGGCGAGCTTGCCCCAGATCGGTGTCGAGATCGCGGTGGTGAGGAGTGTGGCGGTGACGACCCAGGTGAAGACCGTCTGGTCGCCCTGCAGGTCGTGAACGATGACGGGTAGCGACGTCGAGACGACGGTGGCCGCGAGTATCGACACGAACATGCCGAGCAGCAGTCCGGAGAGCGCCTCGAGGACCTTTCGTCGCGACATCGGTGGGGGCGTTGTTGCGTCCGTGGACGCGGGAGTTGAGGTGGCCATCGGGCCCTTTCTGGCGGAGCGTGCACCACGAGTCGCGGCGCGAAAGTTGAGAAAAGTCAACTATATGTCTTTGTTGAGAAAAGTCAACTAAAACGTTCGCGCGCGCCAGTGCACCGGTTCTGCGACCGGGAACCGAGGAAGGAGTGGGTCAGTCTGCGAGGGCGAGCGCGCGGAACGGCTGCCGCGGGTCGACGCGAGGCATCCGCTCTTCGACGAACTCGAGCGTGCGTGCCGGGGCAGGCGTCGCGGGCCGCGTGGTGCGGCGGTGTAATTCGTCGATCAGCGCATCAGCCAGGCGAACGAGGCGAGCGATCTCGCGGTCGTCGCGGTCGACCCATGCGCAGCGGGGCTCGTCGCCGATGGGCACGAAGCCGTCGTGCTGCTCCCACGCCACGAGGGTGCGCTCGGCTCCGAGAACGTGCTGCTGCCACCACACCTGCCGCATGTAGGAGCGGGGGATGCTGCGCCACGCCTTGTTGGTGGTCTTGATCTCGGCCAGCGTGATCGATCCGCTCGGCGTCGTGGCCACGCCGTCCGGGGTCGCGAGATGGCGCTTCTCGGCGACCGCGTGGAACAGGGCCGACGACGGAAGGATGCCGTGGGTTGCAGCGACCCACGCCGCAATCTCGGGCTCGCGGCGGCGTCCGTGGTCGGTGTAGGCATTGCCGCTGAAGCTGCTGCCGACGAGCTTGGCGTTCGCGGCCTTGGCTATCGCGTTCTCGCTGGTGAGGCTCGCGACGTCGGTCGCGGTGATGCCGCGCGAGCGTGCACGAATCCAGGCGACCCGGTCGCGCGAGTCCGCGACGATGCGGGCGGCGAGTTCGGGAAGCACGAATCGACCCTAACCCCGCGCCCACCCGCGCCCGTCCCCGGCACGCGGCAGCCCCGACCCCCGCGGATCGCCGAGTGCGCCGGATCGCGACGAGCGCGCCCGTTGTTGCTCGCGAAAGACCGGCGCACTGGTGGCTACGCGGCGCTTTCGCTGCGTCCATCCTCTCCTCCCCAGGGCGCGCGAGAGAGAGTGAGGGCACGGGTCAAGGGTGCGCGAACTCGGAGAGGTGACGCGGGTATCACGATGTGGCGATGCGAAATCTCGACATACTCACCCTTCGTCGCCTCATATGGGGGCGAGACCATCTGGTGCTCGATGGCTGGTCTGACCGCCGAATCGGGCGGGACGTGTCCGAGGGGCGTCTCCAACGTCTGCGTCGTGGGGCGTACATATCGGGGGCGGAATGGCAGGATCTCTGGCCCGAGTCGCGACACCTGGCCCATGTTGTCGCGGTGAACGATGGGGCGCGGGTCCGCCCGGTCTTCGCGCTCACCTCGGCTGCTGCGCTCCACGGGCTAGCGCTGCATCGCGTCATCGTCGAACGGGTTCACACGGTGCACCCGGATGTCGCGCGACGTACGGCGGACCCGACCATTCGGCATCGAGCGACCATCGATGACTCCGATGTCGTGGATGTTGCAGGCATCTTGTGCACCTCTCTGGAACGGACAATCTACGACCTGGCGCGGCTGGTGAGCGCCGAAGTTGCACTCGCGTCCGCCGACGCCGCACTCGCACGCATCGGCGGCGATCCGCGGGACTACGACGAGCGGGCCGCCGACGAGTGGTTGGCGGCCATAGGCGTGCGACTGGACACGAACGCAGGCGCCCGAGGCATCCGTCATGCCCGTCTGCTCATGCCGCTCGTCGATGGGCGATCGCAATTGCCGCTCGAGTCGGTGACCAAGCTCCAATTACGGCGGCTGGGATTCAATCAACCTCGTCTGCAGGTGCCGGTTGCGGCGCCGACTGGTGGCTCGTTCTGGATGGACGTCGAACTCGAAGAGGCCGACGCCTTCTACGAGTGCGACGGTGAGACCAAGTACACGGACGAGGCGATGCGGTCGGGGCGGACCCTCGAGCAAGTGTTGCTCGCGGAGAAACAGCGCGAAGACTGGGTGCGCGGGACGACCGGCAAGCGTGTCCTGCGCGGCGGAAGTGAGCACGCGAAGTCCCCTGCGGCACTGGCTGCGCGACTCCTGAGCTTCGGTATCGCGCTCCCCGACTCGCGAAAGCGCCTGTTGTTGCCGAGCCGCCCCCTCATTTACGGGCACTAGCGGGTGCGCTCGACGCCAACCGGCACACTCGCGGTGAGGTGGTCAGGGCGCGGGCGTGCGGTGGGGCGGGGGGTGGGGGATTTGGGGGTGGGGGAGCGGATGGCTTAGGGTGGGAGTAACCACAGACCGCTGGTCATTGGTGTGCGCGAAAGCGCATGACAATCGAAGCTCTGCACATGCAGGGGCCCGCGCAGGTGACACGAACGACATAGCCCGTGAGGGTCGTCCAGCTCCGTGCGCTTGCGCCGGAGCTTTTTTCATGTGCGGAACCGGTTTCTGTGGCCGGTGTCCCGCCATCGTGGGACGCCT
The DNA here is from genome assembly GCA_963740165.1 of uncultured Actinomycetota bacterium. Taxonomy (GTDB): domain Bacteria; phylum Actinomycetota; class Actinomycetes; order Actinomycetales; family Microbacteriaceae; genus Microbacterium. The sequence goes on from CAVUDC010000005.1 coordinate 70,308, forward strand.
CGTACACACAAGGAGTGGCCATGGCGCAGAAGGACGCATCGGTTGCCGAACTCACGAAGAACTTCGAGGGCTCGACTGCCGTACTGCTGACCGAATACCGCGGGCTCACGGTTGCTGAGCTCAAGGAGCTTCGCAACAACATCCGTGAGCACGCCAGCTACGCCGTGGTGAAGAACACGCTGACCAAGATTGCGGCCAACAAGGCCGGAATCTCTTCGCTGGATGACGAGCTTCAGGGCCCGTCCGCCATCGCGTTCGTGCACGGCGACCCCGTCGCCGTCGCAAAGGGTCTGCGCGACTTCGCCAAGGCACACCCTCTTCTGGTCGTCAAGGGCGGTTACTTCGACGGTAACCCCCTGACCGCTGAAGAGGTCGGCAAGCTCGCCAACCTCGAGAGCCGTGAAGTCCTGCTGGCGAAGCTCGCCGGCGCGATGAAGGCCTCGCTGTTCGGAGCCGCCTATCTGTTCAACGCACCGCTGTCGAAGGCCGTTCGCACGGTCGACGCGCTGCGTGAGAAGCAGGAATCCGCAGCCTGATCCTCGGATCAAGCGCGGCAAGCACGTAAAACCAACACAAGGAGAAACATCATGGCAAAGCTCACCACTGAGGAGCTGCTCGAGGCGTTCAAGGAGCTCACCCTCATCGAGCTCAGCGAGTTCGTCAAGAAGTTCGAGGAGACCTTCGAGGTCACCGCCGCCGCCCCCGTCGCCGTCGCTGGCCCCGCCGCCGGTGGCGCCGGTGCTGCCGCCGAAGAGGTCGAGGAGAAGGATTCCTTCGACGTCGTCCTCGAGGCCGCTGGCGAGAAGAAGATCCAGGTCATCAAGGTCGTTCGCGAGCTGACCAGCCTGGGTCTCGGCGAGGCGAAGGCTGTCGTCGACGGTGCCCCCAAGGCCGTGCTCGAGGGCGCGACCAAGGAAGCCGCCGAGAAGGCCAAGGCTTCGCTCGAAGAGGCCGGCGCGACCGTCACCCTCAAGTAATTCGGAACGATCGACGGGCGTTCAGCGCCCCGAGGTCGACTCCACGCAGAAGGCCCCGTCCGCATCCGGGGCCTTCTGCATTCCCGTGACGTCAGGCGCTTGACGGAGCTGCCGTCGACGCGCGCATCACCATGCGGGCTGGTGCCGTTGTTCGCCCGGGGGGCTGGGCGCCGTCCATCATCGACATGAGCATCGCGACCGCGTCTTCGCCCTGGCGGCACGGGTCCTGCTCGACCGTGGTGAGGGCGAACATCTCCGCGTAGTCGTGACCATCGACCCCGATTGCGCTCAGTTGCGACGGGACGGCGATACCCAGACGCTGCGCGGCGATGATCGTACCGATCGCGATCTCGTCGCACGCGCCCACGACCGCCGTCGGGCGCGCGTCGGCGTCAGCGAGCACGGGCGTCGCCGCTGAATAGCCCTCGGTGATGGTGAGGGCGGCGGGGTGCACCGTCGGAGGAAGGCCCGCGGTATGCATGGCCTGGAGGTAGCCCTCTTCTCGGTCATCGACATCACGGGCAGGTGGGTCGCCCTCCGGCGTCGCGCCGATAAAGGCGATTCTCGTGTGGCCGAGGGCGAGCAGGTGCTGCGTGATCATGCGGCCGATGGTGACATTGTCGATGCCGAGAGTGACGATCCCCGGCAACTCGTTGCCGATGCAGACGGTCGGTTTGGCAAAGCCGACCAAGTTCTCGAGATCGGAATCGTCGGGCTCGAGCGCAACGGCGATCACCCCATCGAATCTCTTGCGGGCCAGGAAGTGCCGGTACAGGCGATCCCGGTCGCGCGAGTCGGGCTCGGCGATGTACAACGTGAGGTCGTAGCCCAGCTGCATGAGCGAGCGCTCGATGCCCTCGATTATCTCGCCGAAGTACCAGCGCCCGACGCGGGGCACGACGAGGGCGATCGTGTGGGTCCGGCCCGTGACCAGACTGGCGGCGCTGCTCGACGCGACATACCCCAATTCCCGCGCTGCCTGCTGAACCCGCTCGCGGGTCTCGGGTGCGACATAACCATGGCCGGTGAGCGCCCGGCTCGCCGTGGCCTTCGATACGCCAGCCCGACTCGCCACATCGGCGATTCCGCTCATCGCATCTCCTCTGATGTAGCCCGCGGAGGCGCGGATAGCCCTGGTGAAGGAATCGGTTCCATATGGCATGCAGAAGCAAGCGCAGAGATTGAGACCCTCCCGCCGACCATATCACGCGGCAAATTGCTCAGTTCTTGAGGGTTATCGAGTCGTGACTTTGTGTCGATTGTGGGCGGGTCGGGAGTCATCTACGGTGGTGATGGAATCGGTTCCAAGGTCCTCGCGGACCGGACGATTCTTCGGCGCGACTACACGCGCACTCGATGAGGAGGACCAGATGAAGACAATGCGACGGGGCAGGATCCTCGTCCTGGGATCCATGCTCGCGATCGGCGGCCTCACGCTCGCCGGCTGCACGGGCGGACCCGGGGAATCGAACGGTGGTGGTGGCGGCGGCGACGACGACAACGTCGTCACGATCTACGGCACCATCAGCAACACCGAGGCCGACCTGCTCAACGAATCGTGGGCGGACTGGGAAGAAGAGAACGGCATCGACATCGAGTACGAAGCCTCTCAGGAATTCGAGGCCCAGATCGCGGTGCGCGCGCAGGGTGGCAACCCGCCCGATCTCGCCATCTTCCCGCAGCCAGGGCTCCTGGCAGACATGGCGGATCGTGGATATCTCATGCCCGCACCCGAGAGCGTTCAGGAGAACGTCGCGGAGTACTGGTCCGAGGACTGGGCCGCGTACGGCACCGTGGACGGCACCCTTTACGGAGCGCCCCTCATGGCCAGCGTGAAGGGCTGGGTCTGGTACTCGCCCTCGACCTTCGCCGAGAACGGCTGGGAGGTCCCGACCACGTGGCAGGGACTCCTGGACCTGACGGCTGAGATCCAGTCGACGACGGGCGCCCCGCCCTGGTGCGTCGGCTTCGGTTCGGACGCGGCGACCGGATGGCCGGGCACCGACTGGATCGAGGATGTCGTGCTCCGTCAGTCGGGCACCGAGGTCTACGACCAGTGGGTCACGAACGAGATCCCCTTCACCGACCCGCAGATCGTGTCGGCGTTCGACGAGGTCGGCAAGATCATCCTCAACCCGGAGTACGTCAACGCGGGCTACGGCGACGTTCAGTCGATCGGCACGACGCCCTTCGGTGACCCGGCTACGGCGCTCGTCGCGGGTGACTGCGTGCTGCACCACCAGGCTTCGTTCTACGACGGGTTCATTGTGGACGCCGGCGGGACGGTTGCCGAAGACGGCGACATCTGGGCGTTCCTGACTCCTCCCTTCGAGGAGGGTGCCGAGGGTTCGGTCGTGACCGGTGGTGGCGAGATCGTCGGCGCCTTCAGCGACCGCGAGGCCGTGCAGAAGGTTCAGGCGTACCTGTCCAGCCCCGAATGGGCCAACAGCCGCGTCGCACTCGGTGGCGTTATCTCGGCGAACAACGGGCTCGACCCGGAGAACGCGTCGAGCGAGATCCTGGTCGCTGCTATCGAGCTGCTGCAGGACCCCGAGACCACGTTCCGTTTCGACGCGTCTGACCTCATGCCGGGAGCCGTCGGCGTGGGAACGTTCTTCGCGGGAATGCGTGACTGGGTCGGCGGAACGCCGACGCAGACCGTGCTCGAACAAATCGAAGCCGGCTGGCCGTCCAGCTGACCGGAAGGAATCCGGGGCCGCCCCTATTCAGGGGCGGCCCCACCTCCGTACTCTGAGGGCAGGCTGAGCGTCCGCGCCCCGCCCCGAGTTCAACGAAGCACTCGAAAGGATTCCCGTGACCGCATTCCTGGAATGGTTGAGCACCCTCTCGCCATGGCTTGAGATCCCCATCATCATCGGCGCGTTTCTGGCCGTGATCGGGGTTCTGCTCTTCTTCATCGAAATAGCCCCGCGTAAGGGCCGCAAGTACACGATCATTCGCCTCGCTGCATGCGTCCTCATACCGCTCGTGGTGCTGTGGTTCCTGCAGTCCTACACATGGGCGATCATCGCCGCCGGCGTCGTCGGGCTGCTCTTCTTCTGGTTGGATCTACGGGCCAAGTCGGGAGCCGGCTACCTCTTCCAGCTCGTCGGGTTCCTCAGCCCGGCGCTCATCCTGCTCATCGTCGGACTCGTGATCCCCTCGATCCAGACGATCATCCAGGCGTTCATGAACTCGCGCGGCACGGCTTTCGTCGGTCTCGACAACTTCGCGTGGATCTTCTCGACCGACAACGGCATCCGCACCGTCCTCAACACGATCGTCTGGGTGCTGGTAGCCCCGATCGTCTCCACGGTCGCGGGGCTCGCCTACGCGTACTTCATCGACAAGACACGCGGTGAGAAGTACTACAAGATCCTCGTCTTCCTGCCGATGGCCATCTCGTTCGTGGGCGCGTCGATCATCTGGCGCTTCATGTACACCGCACGCCCCGACGATCAGAACCAGATCGGATTCCTCAACCAGATCATCGTCTGGTTCGGAGGGCAGCCGATCAACTTCCTCGCGGCCGAGCCATGGAACACCCTGTTCCTCATCGTCGTGCTGATCTGGGTTCAGACCGGTTTCGCGATGGTCGTGCTCTCCGCCGCCATCAAGGGTGTTCCGGCCGAGCAGCTCGAGGCCGCTCAGTTGGATGGAACCAACGGGTGGCAGAGCTTCATCAACGTCATCGTGCCCGCCATCCGACCCTCGCTGATCGTCGTCCTGACGACGATCTCGATCGCCTCGCTGAAGGTCTTCGACATCGTCCGCACGATGACGGCCGGGGCAAACGGCACGTCCGTCATCGCGAACGAGATGTACACGCAGTTCCGGAGCTTCGAGGCCGGCCGGTCGGCCGCGTTCGCCGTGGTTCTGTTCGTCCTGGTGATGCCGATCATCATCTATAACGCAAGACAGCTTTCCAAGCAGAGGGAGGTGCGCTGATGAGTGCGGTTATGCCGGTCGAGCTCCCGCTCGACGAAGATGCGAAGAAGGAACTGCGGCGGGGCGAGAAGAAGGCAGAGAAGCAGGCGCTCAGTCGCACGAAGAAGCGCCTGACCTCACGCTGGGCGACCGCGGCCGCGCTCGTCATCGCGATCCTCTGGACGATCCCGACCTTCGGGCTGTTCATCACGTCGTTCCGACCGCGGGAGCTCATCCAGACCACCGGTTGGTGGACGATCTTCGAGAACTGGGGCTTCACGCTCGACAACTACGGCACTGCTCTGCAGTCGGGCAACAGCCAGCTGAACATGGCGGGCGCGTTCGTGAACTCGTTCGCCATCACGCTCCCCGCCACCGTCATCCCGATCGTGATCGCCTCGCTCGCCGCGTACGCGTTCGCGTGGATGAACTTCAAGGGCAAGAACATCCTGTTCTTGTTCGTCTTCGCGCTGCAGATCGTGCCGATCCAGATGGCGCTGATTCCGATGCTCCAGCTGTTCTCGCAGGGGTCGATCTTCGGAGTTCCGGTGATCCAGGCGATCGGAGCATCGGGGTATTCGCAGGTCTGGATCGCGCACACGATCTTCGCCCTGCCGCTGGCGATCTACCTGCTGCACAACTTCACCGCGGAGATCCCGGGCGACGTCATTGAGGCGGCTCGCGTCGACGGCGCCGGTCATGGGCAGATCTACTTCCGGATCGTGCTGCCGCTGACGGTGCCCGCGCTGGCGTCGATCGGCATCTTCCAGTTCCTGTGGGTGTGGAACGACCTGCTGGTGTCGTTGATCTTCGCGGACGGCAATGTCGCGCCGATCACGAAGCTGCTGGCCGAGCTCACCGGTAACCGCGGTCAGGACTGGTACCTGCTCACGGCGGGTGCGTTCATCGCGATCATCGTGCCGCTGATCGTGTTCCTCGCGCTGCAGAGGTTCTTCGTGCGCGGCCTGTTGGCGGGGTCGACGAAGGGCTGACGTGCGGACGGGACGGGCGGCGCAACGGGGGGCCGCTCGTCCCGTCGTTTTACCGGGGCACCCCTCGATGCCGCCGATATGGTGAGTGCCATGGATGCCCCGGATGCGCCGACCACCGCTTCTGCCGTCGATAGCGCAGGGTCGACGACCGCAGGACTGACATCAGCGGGCCTGAGCGCCCCAGATGTCGCGGAGCGCGTCGCCTCCGGACGCACGAACGCGTTCGACGCCGACACGAGTCGGACGTGGTGGAGCATCATCCGCGCGAACGTGTTCACACTGTTCAACGCGATCGTCTTTGCCTGTTTCGCCGCACTGCTCGCGCTCGGGCGGTGGCAAGATGCGCTCTTCGGGCTCGCGGCGATCTTCAACGCTCTGATCGGTTGTTACCAAGAGATCCGTGCGAAGGTCGCGCTCGACCGTCTCGCGCTGCTGAACGCACCGCGCGCGCGGGTGCGACGGGACGGCGTGGAGGCCGAGATCGCCCCGGCCGATGTCGTGCAGGACGACATCCTGGTGCTGCGTGCGGGTGATCAGGTTCCCGCCGATGCCGAGGTGCTGAGCGAGCAGGGACTGCAGGTCGACGAATCGATGCTGACCGGTGAGTCGGACCCGATCGACAAGCACCCGGGTGGACAGCTTCTGAGCGCCTCGATCGTGGTCTCGGGGCGCGCCGATGCCCGCGCGACGCAGGTGGGCGCGGACTCGTACGCGAACAGGTTCGCGGGGGAGGCCAAGCGGTTCTCGCTCGTTCAGTCCGAGCTGCGGCGCGGCGTCAACAGGGTGCTCGCGTGGATTGCGTGGGGTATCGGGCCGATCGCGCTGCTCGTCACCAATGCCCAGGTGCAGGTTCAGGGCGGGTGGGAAGAGGCGTTCGCCGATGGCTCGTGGCGCCAGGCGGCGGTGGATTCGATCGCCGTCATCACCGCGATGATCCCGCTCGGGCTCGTGCTGCTGACAAGCATCGCGTTCGCGGTCGGGGCCGCACGGCTCACGGCGGAGAAGGTGCTCGTACAAGAACTCCCCGCGGTCGAGGGCCTCGCCCGCGTCGACATCATCTGCCTGGATAAGACCGGCACGCTGACCTACGGCGACATCGCCTTCGAGGCGGTGTACCCGTTCGATGATTGCGCGACGGGCTGGCGAGACGCGCTCGGCTGGTTCGGGCGGGCACCCGACGCGAACGCGACCGCCCGTAGCCTCGCCGCAGGTTTTCCCGAGGGTGCCGCCTTGGTCGCGGAGCACGAGATCCCGTTCTCGTCCCAGCGCAAGTGGAGTGCGGTTTCGTTCGCGGGAACGCATGCTCGAGGCACATGGGTGCTGGGTGCCCCAAGCCTGGTGTTCCCCGACGCAGCGACACGTGCGGTGCCGTGGAGCGGACCAAGCGCGGAGAACGACGAGGCATCCCTCGCCGATGCGACGAACGAACTCGCCTCGACCGGGTGCCGGACGATCCTGCTCGCCTACTGCCCCGTGCCGCTCGACGATGCGCAGGTGAAGACGGAGTGCTTACCGGCGCACCTCGAACCGATCGCTGCCCTCACCCTGCAGGAACACGTGCGCGAGGACGCGGCGCAGACCCTGCAGTACTTCGCCGAGCAGGCCGTGGACGTGAAGATCATCTCCGGCGACAGCCCGCAGACGGTCGCCGCGATCGCGCGCGACCTGGGGTTGGACGTGCCCCACGGGTTCGACGCCCGTGAGTTGCCGGAGGACAACGACGCGCTCGCGGATGTGCTGAGCGAGCACACGGTGTTCGGCCGGGTCTCTCCCGAGCAGAAGAAGGGCATCGTCGTGGCCCTGCAGTCCCGGGGTCATGTCGTGGCGATGACCGGCGACGGCGTGAACGATGCGCTCGCGATCAAACAGGCCGATATCGGCATCGCGATGAACTCGGGGTCCGCGGCGACGAAGGCCGTCGCGCGGCTCGTGCTGCTCGACGGGAAGTTCTCGCACCTGCCGACCGTGGTCGCCGAGGGGCGGCGCGTGATCGCGAACATGGAACGCGTCTCGATGGTGTTCCTGACGAAGACCGCCTATGCCACCACGATCGCCATTCTCTTCGGCATCATGATCATGGAGATCCCGTTCCTGCCCCGGCAGCTCTCGATCACCGACGGGCTCACCATCGGCATTCCGGCCTTCTTCCTGGCGTTGCTGCCGAACACGCAGCGCTACATTCCCGGCTTCCTCAGGCGTTCGCTGAGCTTCGCCATCCCCGCGGGGCTCGTCGTCGGCCTCGCGCTCACCGTGTTCTCACGCATCGCCGGACATCTGTGGAGTGTCCCCATCGAAGAGCTGCGTACGGGGTCGACCATCATCGTCGCCGTGCTGGGTATCTGGGTGCTGGCGCTGATCTCCCTGCCGCTCAGCTGGATCAAGGCCGCCATCCTCGTCGCGATGGTCGGCGGACTCGCCATCATCCTCAACGTGCCGATCGCGATCGAGTTCTTCCAGCTCGTCTGGCCGCGCGAGGATGCCGTGATGCTGATCGCCGGGCTCTGTGCCGTCGGCATCGTGCTGATCGGCATCATCCGTGCCGTGCAGCAGACCTACATCCGCCGACAGCTCACGAGCATCCCAGCCGCAGCGCCGCAGAGGCCATAGCGTCGAGCTCGAACTGCTGCACCTCTTTCATCGACTGCGCGACCTGAAGCACCCGCTGCTCGGATCCGAGGCGCAGGACCGCGTCGACCATGTCGATGGCACCCTCGTGATGCCGCGTCATGAGCGTCAGAAACTGACAGTCGGCGTCGACGCCCGTAGCGGCCTCGAACGCGTCGAGTTCTTCCTCGGTCGCCATGCCCATGTCGCGCCGCAGTTCCGCTTCGGTCGCCGGCGCGGCGGATGAACCGTGGTCCATGTTGCCCGGGCTCCCGGCCATCCAGGCCATCAGCGTCCCGCCGCGCTGCGGCAGTCCCCACGAGACGAGCCACGAGTACATCTCGCCCGCCTGGGCGGACTGCGCCGTGGCGATGTCGTACGCGAGGGCACGAAGGTCGTCGTCTTCCGTTTCGCGGTACAGCGTCATCGCTATGTCGACGGCCTGAGCGTGGTGCACCTGCATGTCGCGGGCGAATCCGGCCTCTGCCGAGTCGGTCGTCGGAGCGGATGACTCGGCCGCTACGCCGAAGGTCGAGAAGCGTCCGATGGCGAACGCGAGCGCGGCAACCGCGATGGCCGCCAGGGTGAAGAGCAGCCAGCGCGGGGGACCCGTCCGCTCCTCCGTCATCCGCTACTGCTTCCCGGGGCCGTCGATCGCGCCCGAGCAGGTTGCGTTCGACTCGGGGGCGTTCTGGCTGCGCCAGAACTCCTCGAAGAACTCGGGGATGCGCTCGTCGTCGGCCGAGTCGAGCTTCAGCTGGGTGTTCCAGGCGCTGAGGACGATCGGGCTGTCGAGGCCCTCGTGGGGCGAGAGGATGACGTAGCTCGAAGGCAGGAAGCTCTTGAGCGTGTCGAGCTCGTCGCCCTGAACCCGGGCCGCGTCATACGTGACCCAGATGGCGCCGTGCTCGAGGGAGTGCACCGCGTTCTCGTTCTGCTGGGGCTCGGTGTAGGTGCCGCAGTTCAACCAGACCTGGTTGTGCGGCCCTCCGGCCGGCGGGGACTGGGCATAGTCGACGACTCCCTCGACGTGGGTGGTCTCGTTCGTGAACGTTTCGACACCCTCGATCTCGGCCCCGCTGCCCCCCGCGTCATACGTCGGCGGCGGCTCGGGGGCGAAGACGAGGGATGCAACGACCACACCCGCGATCGTCAGGGTGGCAACCCCACCCACGATCCACCACATGAGTCCGCGGCGGCGGCGCTTGGCGACCTGCCGCTGGTATTCGGCGAGCTTCTCCTGCCGTCGCTGCTCGCGCTGCTGTTTGATCGTGAGGTCGGCCTGGGCCTTGTTCGCGGGGTTTCCGCTCGTGCTCTTGGGTGACATGCGGGGGCTCTCGGCTCGGGGTGTGTCGGGAGTCGCGCTCGCGCGCGGGTGTGCTGCAAGTGTATTCGCCCGCATCCGTGAGCGGGCTGGGCATCCGCGCTGCGGTTGTAGGATGGGGGTACCGAATCGATTCGATGCCGCGACGTCGTTCTTCGGTTTCCGCGACCGCTCCGTCTCTTCCGAGGTTTCTTCGTGCCCGATCACTCCGCCACCGGCGCCATCCGCACCCTCGGGCCGAACCCCGCGACAGCGCCGATCATGCTGCATCCCGGCGATCGCATTTCGACCGGTCGGCGCGTCGTCTACGTGATCCTATTGGGAGCGTTGACGGCCCTGGGCCCGTTCACGATCGACCTCTATCTCCCCGCCTTTCCGGTGCTCGAGGGCGACTTCGACACGACCGCCGCCGCGATTCAACTCACCCTGACCGGCACGATGATCGGCTTCGGAATCGGTCAACTCCTCGTGGGTCCGCTCAGCGACAAGGTCGGTCGACGGCTGCCCCTGATCGGTGTCACGGCGCTGCACGTGCTTGCGAGCGCGGCCGCCGCGATCGCCCCGACGCTCATGCTGCTCGGGGTCTCGCGCGTCGTGATGGGTGCGGGAGCCGCCGCGGGTGGGGTCGTCGCGATGGCGATCGTCCGCGATCTGTTCGGCGGACGTCGTCTGGTGGTCATGCTCTCGCGCCTCGCGCTTGTGAGCGGTGCGGCGCCCGTCATTGCGCCTCTGATCGGTTCAGCGCTCCTGCTGGTGATGTCGTGGCGCGGTCTCTTCGTCGTCCTCGCGATCTACGGCGCGGTCATGCTCGTCGCAGCGATCGCGCTGGTGCCCGAGACGCTCCCGCGCGCACGGCGGAGCGAACTCGGCTCGACGACGGTGGGGCAGCGCTACCGGAGCGTTCTCGCCGACCGCGTGTTCCTCGGCGTGCTGATCATCGGTGGCATGACCTTCAGCGGACTTTTCTCGTACCTTTCCGCGTCGTCCTTCCTCTTTCAGCAGTCTTTCGGCTTCGACGCGCAGCAGTACGGGCTCCTCTTCGCCGCCAACTCTCTGGGACTCGTGGCCGGGGTGCAGATCGCCTCGCGCCTCGCCGCCCGCTACGGGCCGCAGTGGGTGCTTGCCTGGTCTACGTCGACGCTCGTCGTCGCCGGTGTCGCGATCATCGTCGCCGATCAGATCGGTTTGGGCCTCTGGGGCATCCTCGTTCCCCTCTTCGTCTTCATGACGGCGTGCGGCTTCACCTTCCCGTGCGTTCAGGTGCTTGCACTCGACCGGCATGGCAAGGCGGCCGGAACCGCAGCATCCATCCTCGGCGCGGTGAACTTCGGAGTGGCGGGATTCGTGTCGCCGCTCGTTGGCTGGATCGCTGGAGGCACGGGAATCACCGCGACGACGATGGCCGTCGTGATGGTCGGATGCTCGGTGATCGGCGTGCTCGGTCTGTGGCTGGTTGTGCGCCCGCGCTCGGTGCAAGCGCTCACTCCCTGACAGAATCGACGGATGCCGCCAACCGCCCCGTCGCCAAGCACACCGTCGCGACGCACCACGACAGCCCTGCTCATCACGGGTGTCGTGCTGCTCGCCCTGGCGGCTGGACTCGGCGCGTGGATCGCGGTCGGGCGAGGCAACGCCCCGTTCACGGTCGACGCCATGTGGGCGAATTGGCTGGCCGAGGGGCGCACCCCGTTTTTGCTCTGGGTCTCTTTTGCGATGAACTGGCTGGGCGGTGGGTGGTTCGGCATCCTGGTCGTCCCGCTCGTCGTTGCTGGCTTGTTCGCGCTCCGGAGGCGATGGTGGGCGGCCGCATACTTCCTTGCGGCGTCGGCGGCGTCGGCGCTCGTCGTGCAGGTCCTGAAACGCCTCTTCGGGCGTGCGCGTCCCGAAGAGATCATCGTGTTCTCGGACTTCGGATCGTTCCCTTCGGGGCATGTCGCGAACGCGGCGACGATTGCGGTGGCGCTTGCGGTGATCTTCCCGCGTCTGTGGGTCATCCTCGCGGGAGTTGCGTGGGTCTTCTTGATGGCTTTCACACGCACATACCTGGGCGCCCACTGGCTGAGCGACACGCTGGGTGGGGCACTGGCTGGCGCGGGAGCCGCGCTCGTGCTTGCCGTGGTGTTCGGCCGCCTGATTCCTCTCGTTCCCTATCGCCATAGGTATTCCGCCCCTCGCGGCGTACGATGAAGGAATGGCGAAGAAGCCCCCCGCATCAGATATCGACGAATCCCGCGTGCATGTCACCCGGCCCAAAAAGGTCGCGGTCGGCATTCCCGCCGTGCTGCACGCCCTCCAGATCTCGGTCGACCAAATGGGTGTCGCGCGCACAGCGCAGACTCTGCTGAAGGTCAACCAGAAGGACGGTTTCGACTGCCCCGGATGCGCGTGGCCGGAAGAGGATAAGCGGCACATCGCGGAGTTCTGCGAGAACGGCGCGAAGGCCGTCGCCGAAGAAGCGACGATCCGCCGCATCGGGCCGGAATTCTTCGCCCAGCACTCGATCGCCGAGTTGTATGGCCACGACGACTGGTGGCTCGGGCAGCAGGGGCGGTTGACGCATCCGATGATCCTCGACGAGGGGGCCACGCACTACCGGCCGATTTCGTGGGATGACGCACTACGGACGATCGCCGAGGATCTCGCGGGGCTCGACGACCCCGACCAGGCCGTCTTCTACACTTCGGGTCGAACCTCGAACGAGGCGGCATTCCTCTACCAGTTGCTCGTCCGCGGGCTCGGAACGAACAACCTCCCCGACTGCTCCAACATGTGCCACGAGTCCAGCGGGTCGGCGCTGACCCAGACCCTCGGCATCGGCAAGGGCACGGTCTCGATCACCGACATGCACGAGGCGGACCTGCTGATCGTGGCGGGGCAGAACCCGGGCACGAACCATCCGCGCATGTTGAGCGCGCTCGAAAAGGCGAAAGAGCGCGGCGCGAAGATCATCGCCGTGAACCCGCTGCCCGAGGCCGGTCTCATGCGCTTCGAGAATCCCCAGACGCCCAAGGGCATGGTTCTCGGGGGCACCAAGCTCGCCGACCAGTTCGTGCAGATTCGGCTGGGCGGCGATCAGGCGCTGTTCCAGGCGATCGCGAAGCACCTACTCGAGGCGGACGACGCGTCCGATGAGGCCGCGGGCGTGATCGACCGCGCCTTCATTGCGGCGCACACGAGCGGGTTCGCCGAGTTCGACGCTTTCATCCGGCAGGTGCCGTGGAGCGAACTCGTTGTCGCGACGGGTGTGTCGGAGGAGGAGCTTCGCGAGGTCGGCGAGAGCGTGCGCCAGTCTAAGGCCACGATCGTCTGCTGGGCGATGGGCCTGACCCAGCACAAGCACTCGGTCGCGACGCTGCGGGATGTCGTCAACGTGCTGCTGCTGCAGGGAAACATCGGGCGCCCCGGCGCGGGTGTCTGCCCGGTGCGCGGACACTCGAACGTGCAGGGCGACCGCACGATGGGCATCTACGAGAAGCCGTCGACGGCGTTCCTCGATGCACTCGATGCCGAGTTCGGCTTCAGCGCACCGCGCGAGCACGGCTACGACACGGTCGAGGCGATCCGGGCCATGCGCGACGGCAAGGTGCGCGTGTTCATGGGTATGGGCGGCAACTTCGTCAGCGCAACACCCGACACGGCCGTTACCGAGGCGGGGCTGCGCCGCACCGACCTGACGGTGCAGGTCTCTACCAAGCTCAACCGTTCGCATCTCGTGACGGGGCGCCGGGCGATCATTCTTCCGACGCTCGGACGCACCGACCGCGACATCCGCGGCGGCGTCGAGCAGCGCGTCACGGTCGAGGACTCGATGGGCGCCGTGCACGGCTCGCGCGGACGACTCGTTCCGCCGGCCGACGACTTGCTGAGCGAGGTCGCGATCCTGACACGCCTGTCGGGGCTGCTGTTCCCGCCGGATCCGTCCGCGCGTCCGTTCGGTCGGCCCGCTGTTCACAACGGGGATCACGACCGGGGTTACCCGGAGCGCTCCCCGCAGGAGGAGCGCGAACCGAAATCCGATCCGCCCGAGGCCGGAAGGCCCGCGAACTACCCCCGCGCGGACTGGGAGGCGCTGGAGCGCGACTACTCGCAGATTCGTCTGCACATCGAGCACGTCATCCCCGGCTTCGAGGAGTACGACCGTCGCATCGCCAAGGGCCGCACGTTCTATCTGCCGAACGGCCCGCGCGACGAGCTGTCGTTTGCGACCGAGACCGGCAAGGCAATGTTCACGGTCAACGACCTCGAGTACCCGGTCATCCCCGAGGGGCGGCTGCTGCTGCAGACCCTCCGCTCGCACGACCAGTACAACACCACGATCTACGGCAAGGACGACCGGTATCGCGGCATCCACGGCGGACGCCGCGTCGTGATGGTCAACGCGGAAGACATCGCGCAGCTCGGCTTCGCCGAGGACGAGATCGTCGACCTGGTGTCGGAGTGGCGTCGCGCGGACGGAACCATCGAAGAGCGCCGGGCGGAAGAGTTCCGGATTGTCGCGTACAGCACCCCGCGTGCCAATGCCGCGGCGTACTATCCAGAGACGAACGTTCTGGTGCCCCTGGATTCGACGGCGGATGTCTCGGGCACACCGACATCCAAATCCGTCATCATCCGCCTTGAGCATAGGGACGTTGCGTGAGCGAACTCGCTGCCCCCACAGGGCGCGAAGAAGCATTGCAGGCGCAGCCGCGCCCCGACGGTGAGGCGCCCCGCGCGCTCGTCATCGGTTCGACGGGATACATCGGTGCGCGTCTCGTCCCGCGGCTGATCTCGGCGGGCTACCGCGTGCGGGTGCTCGCCCGACAGGCCTCGCGCGTCGCCGCGTACGAGTGGGGCGCGGACGTCGAGGTCGTGGTCGGGGACGCGGCCGATCCCGCGGCAGTCGTCGAAGCGGTTCGGGACGTCGACGTGCTCTACTACCTGGTGCACTCGATGGCCGCGGGCAAGGACTTCGCCGATGTCGACCTGGCTGCCGCTCGCGCTGTTGCCGAGGCATCCGCCGACGCTGGCGTTCGACGCATCGTTTATCTCGGCGGTCTCCACCCGGATGGTGTGGAGCTTTCGCGCCACCTTCGCTCGCGTGTCGAGGTTGGTGAGGCTCTGCTCGACAGCGGCGTGCCGACACTCGTGCTTCAGGCGGGGGTCGTCATCGGCTCGGGCTCGGCGTCGTTCGAGATGGTGCGTCACCTGACCGAGGTGCTGCCGTACATGCCGGCCCCGAAATGGGTGCGGAACCACATCCAGCCCATCGCCGTGCGGGATGTCCTGCACTATCTACTGGGCGCCGCTCGGGTCGACCCCGAGGTGTCACGCCCCGTCGACATCGGCGGACCCGACGTGCTGCGGTACGGGCAGATGATGAACGGGTACGCCGTCGAAGCCGGCCTACCGCAGCGTCCCATCGCCCCGCTGCCCGTGCTCACGCCCCGTCTGGCTTCGCACTGGGTCGGAGTCGTCACGCCCATCCCCGCGGCTCTGGCGCGGCCCCTCGTGGAGTCGCTGCAGAACGACTGCGTCATGGCCAACCGCGATGTCGACGACCTGATTCCGCAGCCCGAAGGTGGGCTCACCCCGTATCGCCGGTCGGTTGCGCTGGCACTCGGTCGCGTCCGCGAGGGCGTCATCGAGACGAGCTGGCAGGACGCGGCCGTGCACAATGCGCCGAGTGACCCGCTACCCGCCGACCCGGACTGGTCGGGCCGTACCGTATTCACCGACGCCCGGGTCGTGAAGACGTCGGCTTCGGCAGAGTCGCTCTGGCGGGTCATCGAGGGAATCGGTGGCAGCCGCGGATGGTACTCGTGGCCGCTCGCGTGGGCCGTGCGCGGTTGGATGGACCGCTTCGTGGGGGGAGTGGGGCTTCGCCGCGGACGCCGCAACCCCGACCGCCTCGCCGTCGGTGATGCTCTGGATTTCTGGCGCGTAGAGGACCTCGAGCGCGGCGGTGCGGACGAGCCATCCGTTCTGCGCCTGCGTGCCGAGATGAAGGTGCCGGGCCTTGCGTGGCTGGAGATGAAGGCCGTGCCGGAGGCATCCGGTTCACGCTACGAGCAGCGCGCCGTGTTCTTCCCCCGCGGGCTTTCGGGCCGGTTGTATTGGTTCGCGGTGCTGCCGTTTCACGGGTTCATCTTCGCGGGGATGGCTGCGCGGATCGTCGCGGCCGCCGAGCAGTCGACGCGCGGCACCGCGGCCAACGAGCGGGCCGCCCAGCGGGGGCGAATAGGCTGAAAGCGTGACCGTTACTTCGCACCGTGCCGTCGTGATCACGGTCTCGGATCGTTCGGCTGCGGGACTGCGCGAAGATCGCAGTGGTCCCTTGGCGGTCGCCGGGCTGCGCGACGGAGGCTTCGACTGCGGCGACCCCGTGGTCGTGCCGGATGGCGCTGACAGCGTCGAGGCCGCGTTGCGGGCGGCGTTCGCCGAGGGCGCTCGGCTGATCGTCACCACCGGCGGCACGGGTGTCAGCCCCCGCGATGTGACACCGGAGGGAACCGCTCGCGTCCTCACCCGCGAGATTCCGGGGATTGCGGAGGAACTTCGTCGGATCGGCGCGTCCGAGAAACCGGGTGGCATGCTCTCGCGCGGGCTCGCGGGTGTGGTGGATGCGCCCGGCGGCGGGGCGCTCGTGGTGAACCTGCCCGGCTCGACCGCGGCTGTGGGCTCAGGGATCCCGATCATCCTGTCGGTCGCTCGCCATGTCATCGACCAGCTCGCAGGAGGGGACCACACATGACGGACACGACTCGGCATGCCGTTCGCCTCGCCCGGATCAGCACCGAGGCCCTCGATCTCGACGTGCATCTGCGAGCGGTCGACGACGCGTCGGCCGGCGCGGTCACGACATTCGTCGGTCGCGTTCGCGATCACGATCCGGATGCCTCGGGTGCCGTCGTCGCGCTGGAGTACACGGCGCATCCCGACGCCGAGACGACCCTGCATCGGATCGCGTCCGAGGCGATCGGTTCGTCCGAGGCAATCGTCGCCGTGAGTCACCGCATCGGGAGGCTCGGTGTGGGCGATGCCGCCGTGGTGATCGCCGTCGCGTCACCTCACCGCGCGGAGGCCTACGAGGTCAGTCGCACGGTGATCGAGACCATCAAGTCCGAGCTGCCGGTCTGGAAGCGTCAGGTCGAGGCCGACGGCACCACGGCGTGGAAGGGCCTCGGCGGCTGAGCGGCTGATCGGGCGGGGGCTGGTAACTCGCCCAGCTCAGTGCCCCAAGCTCAGTGCCCCGCGGGCAGGGTCCAGCGGGTCACTACGACAGGCTCAGTGACCGGGTGACTCGGTGACCGGAATGCTAGAACGGAGGTGGATCCGTGTTCGGCGTGAAGAGGACATGCGGGTGGTGGCTTGTCGATGTAGACGTGACCACCCGGTGACGTCCATTCCAGCACTCCGCCGCCGAGTTGGCGGACCGTCCAGGCGGTTTCGCCCTTTAACGTGTGGTGTCGTTTGCAGAGGCATGCCAGGTTGCAGACGTCGGTGTCACCGCCCAAGGGCATAGTCGAGGGTGTGGTCTCGGTCGCATCGATGGGCGGGTTGCCGACATCCGGGGAATCGGCAGTGCTGATCCCGAGCCCGGAGGAATCGTTTCATGTCCGCTGAGGGTGTGTACCGGTCGACGGCGAGCACGCACCCGGTGATCGGGTCAGCAAGCACCCGATCCCACCCCGGTGCGTGTCCCGCGAGCTGCCGGGCAGTGTCGGCGTCAATCGGGCACCTGCCGACCAGCTCGGCAGGTTCGTCCGTGACTCCGGCCAACGCGAGGGCGGGGATGGTGATGTTCACGATTGCTTGAATCGCACCCGAGTCCACCGAACCCGTCGGACATGCCCGCGCCGGTCTGCGCGTCGGGTGTGGTGGTCAGAAGCATGTCCGCGATGAGGTCGGCCCGGATCTGATCGATCGTTCGGGCATCGGTCGGGTCGGCGGTTCTTGATCGCCTTGGCCTGCTGCGTGATCCGGTCATGCATACCGTGTGCGAGAACCGCGGGTTGCATGGTACTGAACTCGGCCATCCCATCCCCGATGTCCCGCACATCGACACCCCGCGACGCACGAGCTTGCTGATGACGTTCCGCAGTAGTCCGCGGTTGCAATGACTCCGCCAACCGTGCGAGCGAGGACCCGAGCCGCCCGGGTGTCGTCCACTCCGCGCGAACCACAGCTTCTGATTCGAACACGGCGAGCGTCCGCTTCGGAAGCGTCAGTCCGTGTTCCATGATGACCGCTACATGTCCGGCGCTGACGCGGCCTTCACCCCACGCTTCGAAGGTGGCGGGGAAGGCCTCGGTTCAAGACGGCGGCCTCATTCATCCGATTCTGCACGGTCCGGTCGAGACCTTCGCGGCGCCGCCCAGCTCGGCGGCGAGAGCACGATACGGGAGTTCTGCTTCGCGTGAGGACGTCGACCTCAACGCGGCGACACGACGCTCGCCGAGGTCAGCTGTCCGAACCAGCACGCGCGCTTGCGCGGCCTGCGCTCGCGCGACTACCGCGACGCTTCTTCGAACCGGATCCGCGAGGTACGCGCCTCGGTATCGACGTCGCGATGTCAGCGACGCGACGTATTCGAATGCATGTTCGATACTCTACGGATCGGCACCGACATCCGATCCCCGAAAAGCCCCCACATCACGCCAGAATCCGAACCGAAAAGATGAGAGTTCTCACATCTCCAGATTCTGGCCAAACAGCGCGCTCAGCCCCCGGCGAAGGGGGGCAGAACGTCGACGAGCACGTCGCTCGCGAGCGCGGCGTCGTCGCCCGCGCGGGACCCGCCGACCAGCACGGCGCAGCGCGGCAGGATGCGCCCCAGCTCGGGGTAATCGTTCGTGAGCGCGGCACGGAGGTCACCGAGCGTCTGCTCGGAACGCACCTCTTCCTCGCGGCCGGAGGCCTCTTCGGCGGCGGCGAAATAGCGGACGCGCGCCATCAGCGCTTCTCCGCCCATTTCTCCGCGAGCTCCGTGATCGCGCGGACGGCCTCGCGCACGGACTCGGGTGAACCACCGGCGCGGCCGGCGACGAGCCCGGCGACGAACGCGCTGACGGGGGCGGCGGGACGAGCCACACCGTTCGCCACATCACGCGCCAGATCGAGGATGAGCGAAACGTGGACATCGTCGTTCGCCAGCTCGAAGCGCTCGCCGAGCGCGTTGGCCCACTCATCCAGCGCCTCGGGAGGAAGGGTGCGGTCCGACGCTTTAGACGGGGACTGTGATCCAGACGGGGACTGTGATTCAGACGGGGTCTTCGATTCAGGCACAGTGGCATCCTCTCTGGGCGTGTCCGAAAGACCACGGGCCCACTGAAGATCCTCCCACGTGTCCACATCGCGGGTTGCGGTCAGGGGTGCCTCGACCGACATGAGACGCAGTCCACCCACGAGGGTACGGACGGGGGCGTCGCGTCCGCTGTCGGGGACGGATGCGGCGGCCTCCCGCAGTGCGGCGGTCCGGTACAGGGCCGTCAGCCATTGCGACCGACCCGACGCATCCGTCAGATGCGCTCCGTCCTGACCCGGTGCGTCGAGCGGGAGCAGGGCAAGGGCGGGCTCGATTCCGGGCAGGTCGCAGGCGAGCACGAGGGTCCATTCCGCCTGGACGCGAGGGAGGGCGGCGATGATTGCGGCGACCGGGCCGCCGAACGGCGGGTCTTCGCGGACCCACTCCAGCAGGGGATCATCGAGCATCCGCTCCGCCACGACGATGATCCGTTTTGCACCCGCGGAACGTGCCGCCGCGACGGTTCGGGTGAGGAGAGCCGTGCCGCCGACCTCGAGGAGCGGCTTCTGTGCACCGCCCAAGCGGGACGCGCGACCGCCCGCCAGGACGATCGCGTCGAAGCCGGTACCCGTCACGCCTCGCCGGGGCGCTTCCACGATCCGGAGCGACCGCCCTCCTTGGCGGTGATCCGGACGTTCTCGATCGAGCTCGACTTGTCGAGTCCCTTGACCATGTCGACGATCGCGAGGGCGGCGACCGAAACGGCCGTGAGGGCCTCCATCTCGACGCCCGTGCGGTCGGCGGTTCGGACGGTCGCCTCGATGGCGACGCCCCCGTCTTCGATGGCGAGGTCGACGGATGCCCCGTGCACGCCGATGATGTGCGCGAGAGGGAGGAGCTCCGCGCAACGTTTGGCGCCTTGGATGCCGGCAATGCGTGCGACGGCCAGTACGTCGCCCTTCGGCACGCGGCCGTCTCGGAGTGACGCGACGACCTCGGGTGCGCAGCGCACGAACCCGCGGGCCGTCGCCGAGCGAACCGTCGGCGCCTTGTCGGTGACGTCGACCATGCGGGCATGGCCGGACTCGTCCAGGTGGGTGAAGCTCATGACATCAGCATGACATCGACCAAGTCGCCCGGCTCGACCCGCGAGAGCTCGGCCGCCACGATCGCGTAGGCCTCTGCCCGGGCCAAACCGCCCGCCAGGTGCGAGCCCGAGCCGCCAGCCGTCGCCGGGCGCACACTCCAACGCGCGGGGTCGGTGCGATCGATCGCCGCGGGGAGGTACTGTCGTCGGCCGGGTGGGGTCGACCAGCCCTCGGATGCGGGCAGTCGCAGGAGTGGGCGGTGCAGGTCCGTGCGTCCCTGCATGGCGAGGAGTGCGGGTCGTACGAAGGTCTCGAACGACACCGCCGAGCTGACGGGGTTGCCGGGCAACCCGAAGAAAAGGGCGCCCCCGGGCAGTACCCCGAAGCCCTGCGGCTTGCCGGGCTGCATCGCGACCTTCACGAACGAGATCGCGGCATCCGATCCCAGCGCGTTCTTGACGACCTCGTAGGCGCCGGCGCTCACGCCACCCGACGTGATCACGACATCCGCCTCGACGACGGATGCCAGGACAGCGCGGAAGTCGTCTTCGTCATCCCCGACGCTTCCGACATGGATGACCTCGGCTCCGGCCTCACGCGCAAGCCCGGACAGCAGCACCGAATTGGACTCGGGGATCTGACCTCGACGGAGGGTCGCGCCGGGCTCGGCGAGCTCGGTACCCGTCGAGAGGACGACGACCCGAGGTGCGCGAAAAACCGACACACGCGGCACGCCCGCCGCCGCCGCGGCCGCGAGCTGCAGGGCTCCCAGCGGAACGCCCGCCGGGATGATCTCGTCCCCGGCATGGGCGTCGCCCCCGCGGCGTCGCACGTGGGTGCCGTCCGCGCGCGGTGCCACGAGCACGACCGCTCGGTCGAGGGAATCGTCGAGGCCGCCGACCGTGTCCTCGAACGGCACGACCGTGTCGGCGGCCGTGGGCAAGGGTGATCCCGTCATGATGCGGGCCGCTTCGCCGGGACCGATCAGGGGATCCAGATCCGTGCCGGCGGGTAGATCGGCGACGACACGGAGCGCGACGGGCGCCTCGGTCGAAGCCGACCGCACGTCCGCGAAACGCACGGCGAAGCCGTCCATCGCGGAGTTGTCGAAAACGGGAATGTCTACCCGCGCGAGCACGGGGCCCGCGAGTGTGCGCCCGGATGCTGTGGCCAGAGGAAGGTCGGCGGTGTCGGTCGGGCGGACGGCGGCGAGGATCTCGGCGAGGTGCTCTTCGACCGTGCGAAGGCTCATGCGTCGGCCGTCGCGAGGTGCATCGTGGCCCAGGCATCCATCCCGCCCGTCATGACGATCGCGTCGACGCCAACGGAAGCGAGCGCCCGTGCGGCGCGGGTTGCCCGGACGCCCGCCTGGCAGATCACCACAACGGGCCCGCCGATCGACTCGGCGAACGCGGTCGGGTCGGCCAGCACGGCACCCAGCGGGAGGTGGTGGGAGCCCGGAACGGTGCCGCTCGCGAGTTCGTGCTGCTCGCGCACGTCGATCATCGTCGGAGCCGTGCCGGCCGCGAGGGCGGCCGCGAGGTCGTCCGCCGAGATCTCGGGGACCGAGGAAGGCACCACCGGGGAGGCGGGTGCCGGAGGGGCGGATGCCTCGGCGCCGGCGGGTCGCAGCGGGACCTCACGCTGCCGGGCGCGCAGGCTGTCGATCACGAGCACCCGGCCGAGCAGGGGTTCGCCGATGCCCGCGATGAGCTTGATCGCCTCGATCGCCATCAGGCCACCGACCTGCAGGCAGAGAGCCCCCAGCACACCGACGTCGGCACAGGTCGGCACGAAGCCGACGCTGCCGGAGGGGTAGAGGTCGCCGAGCCGAATGGGCTCCGTGCCCGCGGGGGGTGCACTCCAGAACACCGTGACCTGGGCGGCGAACTCTTGCACCGTGCCCCATACGAGCGGCGTGCCCAAGGCGTCGCATGCTGCCGCGACGGCCTCGCGCGTGTCGAAGGTGTCGCTGCCGTCGATCACGAGGTCGGCTCCGGCCAGGAGTTCCAGCGCGTTCGTGCCGTTGATGCGGGTCTTGCGACCGTGCACCTCCGTTGCGGGTGACAGACCCGCGATGCGCTGGGCAGCGCTGTCGACCTTGGGCTGGCCGACGTCGGCGAGCGAGTGGATCACCTGGCGCTGCAGATTGGATGCCTCGACCGCGTCGTCATCGATGACCGTGAGTGTGCCGACGCCGGCTGCCGCGAGCGCGAGCAGGACGGGCGACCCGAGGCCGCCGGCACCGACGACGGCGACGTGCGCCGCGCGCAGGCGACGCTGCCCGAGCTCGCCGAACCCGGCGAGGCTGGCGTGCCGAACTGTGCGCGCTCGTTCGCTCTCGCTCAGGGCGGCGACGGGCTCGACGAGGGGTGGGAAGGGCATGAGCCCAGGGTAATCCGGTGACGGGTGACCGGGGTGGGAGCGCATGACGACTCGGAGCCGATCCGCAGGGGCGGACATATTCGCGAGATACGTCCGCTTGTGCGGAGGTAACATCGCGCTATGCGCAGCTACAAGATCGCCGAGGCAGCCCGGCTGCTCGGGGTGAGCGATGACACCCTGCGCCGCTGGGTCGAGCAGGACCTCCTCCCGACGACCGGCGCCACGCCCGCCGAGATCGCCGGCGACGCGCTCGCCGCACGCGCGGTCGAGCTCGCCCGCGCCGCCGACGACCCCACGGATGTCCTCTCGAGCGCCCGCAATCGGTTCGTCGGACTCGTGACGCGCGTGCAGATCGACGGACTCATGGCGCAGCTCGACATCCAGGCCGGACCGCATCGCGTCGTTTCGCTGCTCTCGGCCGAGGCGGTGCACGAGATGCAGCTCGAGGTGGGGTCCCTCGCCGTCGCGGTCGTCAAGGCCACGAACGTCATCGTTGAAGCGCCGCGCGAATGAGTGGGCGGGTGCGGGGAGCCGGTCGAGCTATCGCGATCGCTGCGGCCGCTGCTCTCGTGCTCGCCGGGTGCTCGGCATCACCCGGGACGGAGCCGGAGGCATCTGCTTCCAGAGAACTCTCGGGAAGCCTGTCGGTCTATGCCGCGGCATCACTTCGGACGGCGTTCGATCGGATCGCCGACGAATTCGAGGACGAGAACCCCGAAGTCGATATCCTTCCCCTCGTATACGACGGATCGAGCACTCTGGCCCGACAGATCGTCGAGGGAGCGCCCGCGGAGGTGTTCGCCGCAGCTGACGAGACGAACATGGCGAGCGTCGAAGACGCCGGACTGGTCGAGGGATCCGCCGAGCTGTTCGCGAGCAACAGGCTCGTGATCGTCGTTCCCGCGGGCAACCCGGGCGAAGTGACATCGCTCGACGATCTGGCGAACCCCGAGCTGTCGATCGTGCTGTGCGCCCCCGAGGTGCCATGCGGCGCGGCATCCGCGACCCTGCTGTCCAACGCGGGGGTGACGGCGCGGCCCGTCAGCGTGGAACAGAACGTCACGGCCGTACTGACCAAGGTCGCGACGGGCGAGGCGGACGCGGGGCTCGTCTACCGGACGGATGTCATCGGCCGCGATGACGTTGAGTCGATCGTGCCCGACGGGGCGACAGACGTCGTCAACAGGTATCCGATCGCCGCGCTCGCGGAAGCCGACAATCCCGCGGCAGCGGCCGCCTTCGTCGAATTCGTGCTCGGTGCCCGAGGGCAGAAGATCCTCGCCGACGCCGGCTTCGGTGTTGCGGGATCCCCTCAGTCGGGCTCGGGGACTCCGTGAGGCTCGCCCGGGGCACGGGAGGATTCGTCCCCCCGATCCTCGCTCTCCCCGCGGTTCTCGGCCTCGCGCTGCTGATCGTCCCCTTGGGTGCGCTCGTCGCCCGGGTCGAATGGTCGACCCTGTGGGACGACATCACCTCGCCCGTGGCCCTCGACGCACTCTGGCTATCGCTCCGCACCGGAGTCGTCGCGACCGTGATCTGCGTCATCCTCGGCGTTCCGCTCGCCCTCGTGATCGCCCGTTCGGGGCCGCGAGTCTCGGCACTCCTGCGCGTCATCGTCACCGTGCCGCTCGTGCTGCCCCCCATGGTGGGCGGCGTCGCCCTGCTCTTCCTGTTCGGTCGCACGGGTCCGCTGGGGCAGGCGCTGGAGAGCTGGGACATCCAGATCCCGTTCTCGACGACCGCGGTCATCCTCGCGCAGACCTTCGTCGCGCTGCCCTTCCTCGTGCTCGCCCTCGAGGGGTCTATGCGCACCGCGGGCGTCGAATTCGAGCGCACCGCCTCGACGCTCGGGGCCGGCCGATGGCGGATCCTCTGGCGCGTCACGCTGCCCCTCACCGCGCCCGGCCTGGTCGCCGGGGTGATCCTGGCCTTCGCTCGGGCGATCGGTGAGTTCGGGGCGACGGCCCTGTTCGCCGGCAACGCACCGGGAGTGACTCAGACGATGCCCCTCGCGATCTACACGGCCTTCAACGGCTCGGGGATCGGGCAGGGGACCGCGGTGGCGCTCTCGCTTCTCTTGCTCGTGACCGCGATCCTGGTGCTGCTGCTGGTGCGGGCCTGGCGTCCGACTCGCGGAACGACGGGGGTTGCGGAATGACCGGCGCGGCGCTCGCGGCCGACATCGTCGTGACGCGCAAGGGTTTCCGGGTCGAGGCGAAGATCGCGTGCGCGCCCGGCGAGGTCGTCGCGGTGATGGGCCCGAGCGGGGCCGGCAAGTCGACCCTGCTCGCGGCGATCGCGGGCCTGGCCCGATTGAGTGACGGGAACATCCGAATCGGCGAGCGGGATGTCGCATCCGTCGCGCGGCCGCGTCCCCGTGCGCACCGTCACATCCCGGCGGCCCAGCGCGGCGCGGTGCTTCTGGGCCAGGACGCCCGCCTGTTCCCGCACCTGACGGCGCGCGAGAACATCGCGTTCGGTCCCCGTGCCCGCGGCACCGATCGCAAGGTGGCGCTCGGCGATGCGGATGACTGGCTGTGGCGCGTCGGGCTGCCCGGAATGGGCGACCGTCGGCCGGCTCAGCTGTCGGGCGGGCAACAGCAGCGCGTCGCGATCGCGCGTGCGCTCGCGACCTCACCCCAGGTACTGCTGCTCGACGAACCGCTCACCTCGCTCGATCCCGAGACCGCCGCCGATGTGCGTGCCATGCTGCACGATCAGCTCGCCGCGACCCACGCGACCGCGGTGGTCGTCACGCACGACGCCGTCGATGCGGCGGCCCTCGCGACGCGCCTGATCGTGGTCGAGGACGGGCGGGTCACCCAGGCCGGGGGAGTGCGTGACGTGCTGCGCGTACCCGCGACGCGCTTCGTCGCGACGGTGGCCGGAGTGAACCTGATCCACGGCACCGCCCACGAGGGGCGTTGGCGCGCACAGTCCGCTTCCCCCGAGGTGCTCATCGGGGCCGCGGATGACGCGTCGCTGGCCGCGGCCGCCCCGGAGGGAGCCGCGTTGGCCGCGGTCTTCCGGCCATCGGATGTGCACCTCGAACGCGCCGTTGAGTCCACCTGGACGGGCGCGCTGCGACTCGCGGCCGAAGAACAAGCGACGCCCGGCACGTGGCTCGCGCGGGTCGTACGTGTCGAACAGACACCCGTCGGCGCACGGGTGCACACGGCCGAGCCGGCGGTCGCAGCGGATGTCTCGGCCGACGACATCGTCGACGCGGGTTTCGCCCCGGGAGCCCCCGTGCGGGTGCGCGTCGAGCCCGCGGCCGTGCGGCTGTTCGCGCCCCCGGCGGGCACATGAGTGGGTCGGCCTACGCGATCCGCCCGTTCCGTGTCGGCGATGAGGCGCGGTTGGCCGAGATCTGTGTCCGGACCGGAGACGCGGGCACGGATGCGTCGGGCCGATACTCGTCGGATGCCCTGCTTCCCGACATCTTCGTGCTGCCCTATGTGGCGAGGCATCCCGACTTCGCCTTCGTCGTCGATGGCCCGAATGGGGTCGTGGGATATGTCGTCGCCGCACCCGATACGGATGCGTTTTATGAGTGGTTCCGGCACGTGTGGTGGCCTTCGCGCCGCGGCCGCTACGCCGATGCGACGGGCGCGCTCGACCCTCGAGATGCGCACTTCTTAGCCCACGCCGACGGCCTGCGGGCGGGCGCGGAGGAGCACGCGGCTCGTTACCCGGCGCACCTGCACATCGACCTGCTGCCCGAAGCCCAGGGCCGTGGGCTGGGGCGCTCGTTGATCCGGACGCTCGCCGAGAAGTTGCATGCGTCGGACGTTTCCGGGCTGTATCTCGTCGCGAGCGCCGCAAACGCCGGCGCTGTCGCGTTCTACCCGCGCGTGGGGTTCGAAGCCCTGCCTTCCGAGGAGGGCGTGCGGGCCTTCGGGATGGTTCTGTAGCCGTCAGGGGGGTCAGGCGCTCGTCCGGTCAGGCGCCCCGAGGGCACGGCTCCAGCCGCACGACCCGGTCGACGAGTCCGTCGGGCACCGCGACGTGAGAGATCAACACAACCGACCGGTCGGCGGGTACCGCCTGCAGCAGGTCGGTGAGCAGGGCATCGGATGCCTCCGGGTCGACCCCCGCCGTCGGCTCGTCGAGCACCAGCACCGGGAACTCGCGCAGCAGCGCGCGGGCGAGTGCGATCCGCTGCGCCTGACCGCCCGACACCAGGGCGCCCCGTTCGCCGACGCGGGCGTCCAGTCCGCCGCGCTCGCGCAGCCAGGTGCCGAGGCCGACGCGCTCGAGAGATGCTTCGAGCTCAGCATCCGTCGCCGCCTCCCGCGCGAACAACAGGTTCTGGCGGATGGTCTCGTCGAAGAGCATGGGGCGCTGCTCGCAGAGGCCGATTGTCAGGCGCAGGTCGTCGCCCGCGATCTGGCCGACGGGCGTGCCGCCGATCTCGTACGATCCGCCGCAGTCGAGGAACCGGACGAGTACGTGCGCGAGCGTGGTCTTGCCCGCACCGCTCGACCCCACGACCAGCAGGCGCTCGCCGGGGGCGACATCCAGGTCGACCCCGCGCAGTGCCGGACCGTCGGCGTGCGGCCAGCGCGCCGAGACATCCCGCAGCTTCAGTCCCGAACCGAGTGCGGGCGCGACCCCGGTCGGGACGATGGTCTCGGCCACGAGGCCCGCGGGGAGGGCGTCGGGCAGTGCCTCGGCGATGCGGGTCGCGCTCGCGCGCACCTGACGCCAGGCCGCGGCGGCCAGCGGGACCGCGGTGAACACCTCGAACACCGCCATTGGCACCAACACGATCACCGCCAGCGCGGGCCCGTCGAGTGCTGCCGGTGCCGCCACCGCGATCGCGGCGATCGAGGCCGCCCCCGCCAGGAGTGTGATGAGCGCCGTCGTTCCGGACTGGGCGACCGAGCGACGGACGACCGCGCGACGGACGGCCGCGTCGGCGTCGCGGATACGTTCGCGGCTCGCTGACTCGGCTCCGTAGGCGACGAGAACATCGAGCGATCCGAAGTGATCGAGCAGCGCATCGGTCAGACGCGCGCGAAGAGGAGCGATGGATCGTTCGGCCCGGCCTCCGACGGCCCAGCCCCAGAGTGTCGCGACGAGGCCTGCCATCACCAGGCACAGCGCGAGCGTGAGCCCCGCGGGCGGGTAGACGATCGTGACGAGCACGATCGAGCCCAGGACGACGAGGGCGGATCCGGCGAGTGGTTCGACGACACGCAGGGGCAGGTTCTGCAGGTCGTCCACGTCGTCGACGAGGGCGCCCAGGACGGATCCGCGGCGCGTGCGGCCGATTCCGTCGGGGGCGAGGGGAATCAGACGGCGCACCAGGGCGCTGCGGGTCGCCGCGAGTTGCCGGAGCGCGGCATCGTGCCCGCTCAGTCTTTCCAGGTAGCGAAAAATCGCCCGGGTAAGCGCGAAGAGGCGCACGCCCACGACGGCGATCGAGAGGTAGAGGACGGGCGGCTGTTCACTGGCCCGGACGATCAGCCACGCGCTCACCGCGAGCAGCGCGACCGCCGAGGCCTCGGTGAGAAAACCGGATGCGAGGGAAGGCCAGAAGCGGCGCGCGGGCGGCATGGCGCCGTGCAGCACCGCGGCGGTCGTGGTTCCGAACGTCGTTGTGCCGAAGGCGGGGGTGGTAGCGGAATTCGTCACGAGGCCACCCCGGCGGGTTCGATTGCGACGACGGTGTCGGCTATGTCGCGCGCAGTGCGCCGATGCGAGACGAGCAGGACTGTTGCCCCGGCATCCGCAATCCCGCGCAGGCTCTGCCAGAGCGCGGACTCGGTCCCGGCGTCGAGCGCAGAGCTCGGCTCGTCGAGCGCGATCACGGGCGCGCGTCCGCTCAGGTGACGGTAGAGGGCGCGGGCGACCGCGACGCGCTGGGCCTGCCCGCCCGAAAGCCCCGTGCCGCGCACGCCGAGGGCGAGGGATGCGTCGATCCCGTCCGCCTGCGCGAGCTCGAGCGCACGGTCGACACGGGTCGGGTCGGGCGTCGAATCTCCCAGGGCGACGTTGTCGGCAACGGTCCCGGCGATGAGGCCGGGCTGTTGTCCGGCCCACGCGAGCCAGGCCGAGGGAGAGATACCCCGCAGGTCGGCGTCGCCCAGTGTCGCGGCGCCCTCCCACTCGGCCGCACCGCGCAGGGCCGCGATCAGGCTCGTCTTGCCCGCCCCGCTCGGCCCCTCGATGAGCACGATCTGCCCGGGCGCTGCGGTGAACGTCACCGCGGGGAGCATCCGATCCCCACGTCGGACCCGCACGTCCCGCAGCGCGAAGGTGCCCGTTTCATCGCCGAGGGTGCCCGTTTCATCGCCGAGACGGCTCAAAACGGGCACCCTCGCGGCTGGAACGGGCACTCTCGCGGCGTCGAGGACGGCGAAGACGTCGTCGGTCGCCGCCACCCCCTCGGCCGCGGCGTGGAATTGCACGCCGACCTGCCGGAGCGGCAGATAGGCCTCGGGTGCGAGCAGCAGCACGAACAGCCCGATCGAGAGCGGCAGCGCCCCATCGACCAGGCGGAACCCGATCGACACGGCGATGATCGCGACCGAGATGCTCGCGAGAAACTCGAGGGCGAACCCCGACAGAAACGAAACGCGCAGCACGCGCATCGTCTCGACGCGATACCGCTCCGTCACGGATTCGATGGATGCCGCGGCCCGGTGTTGACGTCCGAAGACCTTCAGCGTGCCGAGCCCGTCGACGGTATCGGCGAAGCGCGCGGCGAGCTGCTGCAGCGTCGCCCACTGCCGCTTCTGCACGGCTCGGGTCGCGAGGCCGATGAGGATCATGAAGACCGGGATCAACGGGATCGTGAGCAGAACGGTCAGCCCGCTGATCCAGTCCTGCCACCACATCACCAAGATGATCAGCGGGGTCGCGATCGCGGTCTGCACGAGCTGTGGCAGGTACCGCCCGAAATAGGCCTCGAGTGCGTCGAGTCCGTGACCCGCGGTCAGGGCGAGCTGGGCGGAGTTGCGCCCGTCGAGCCATCCGGGTCCGAGGCTGCCGGCCGCCTCGAGAAGCCTCGCCCGCAGTTGGGACTGCACCCGTGCCGCCGCGCTCGCCGCCGTGCGCTCGCGCAGACCCACCAGCACCGCGCGCAGCGCCACGACTCCCGCGAGTACCGCGAGCGTGGCCCCGAGATCCGACGCCGGCATCCCCTCGATGACACCGACGATCGCCCGCGTGAGAAGCCAGGCGAACGCAACGATCACGGCCGTCTGCAACAGGGCGATCGTCGCGATGATCGCGAAGAACGCTCGGGACGCCGCGGCGTACTTCAGCAGTCGGGGGTCGACCGGTGGCGTCCGCGCATCCGAGACATCCTGATCCTGAGTCACAGCGTTTCGACGATACCGGTGCGCATTCGTCAGTGCGCGGCCGCGGCGCTCTCGATGTGCGCGCGCGAGACGCGCCGGCGGAACACCCAGTACGTCCAGCCCTGGTAAGCCAGCACGAGGGGCAGGAAGATCAGGGCTGCCCACGACATGATCGACAGGGTGTAATCGGTGCTGGACGCGTTCTCGATCGTGAGGCTGAATGCGGGATCGGTCGACGAGGGCATGACAAACGGGTACAGCGCGAACCAGAGTGTGCCGACGGCCGCGACGACGGTGGCAGCCGCGAAGCCGAACGCCCAGCCCTCGCGGTCGCGCAGGTTCGCGCCCACCGAGAGGATCAGGAACACGGCCGCCGCGATCGCCAACACCATGACCGGCACGGCCGGGTGTGCGATGACCGTCCACAGCAGGAACGCCGCCGCGACGACGATCGTGACGAACCCCGCGCGGGCCGCGAGCTTGCGGGCGTCGTCGTGCACCTGGCCGTCGGTCTTCAGCGCCACGAAGCTCACGCCATAGGTGAAGAAGAGCAACAGGGTCGTGACGCCGCCGAGAAGCGCGTAGGGATTCAGCAGGGTCAGAAGCGTCCCCGTGAACTCGAAGTCCTGATCGATCGGCACACCCTGCACGATGTTCGCAAACGCGACACCCCAGAGCAGCGCGGGCACGGCCGACCCGACGACGATCATCGTGTCGAAGCCCTTCTTCCAGCGCAGGCTGTCGCGCTGATGGCGGTATTCGAACGACACCCCGCGCAAGATCAACGCCAGCAGGATCAGCAGCAGGGCGAGGTAGAAGCCGCTGAAGAGGGTGGCGTACCACTCGGGGAACGCCGCGAACAGGGCGGCACCCGCGACGATCAACCACGTCTCGTTGAGGTCCCAGACGGGCCCGATCGTGTTGATGATCTGGCGACGGCCTACGTCGTCCTTGCCGAGGAAGGGCAGCGACATCCCGACACCGAAATCGAAGCCGTCGAGCACGAAGTACCCGATGAAGAAGAATCCGATGATCCAGAACCAGAGGTAGGCGAGGTCCATGGCGATGCTCCTAGTAGACCGTCGTCGTGAGTTGGTGGTGTGCGTCCGGATCCGGATCCGGATCGTTCGGGTCAGGGAGTGGATCCGGACCCTGCTGTGCGGCCTTGAGGATCAGGCCGAACTCGACAACGGCGAGCGAGGCGTAGATCGCGGTGAAGGCGATGAGGGATATCAACACCGTCCAGCCCGGGACGTTCGGCGAGACGCCGTCCTCGGTGAGCATCAGGCTGAAGACGATCCAGGGTTGGCGGCCCATCTCGGTGAACGCCCAGCCGACCAGGCTTCCGAGCAGAGGGAGGGGCGCCGACCAGATCGCGACCTTCCACATCCACTTCGCCACCGGGCGCTTTGCCTTCTTGCGCGTGACCCAGAGGCCCGCGACAGAGATGAGCGCGGCGACCCCACCGAGGCCGATCATCCACCGGAACGCCCAGTACGTCACCCAGATGATGGGCATGTAGCTGACACCCTCGCCGAACTGCGTCTCGTACTGCGCCTGCAGGTCGTTCAGGCCCTCGACGCATCCATCCAGCGTGTGTGTCGAGAGGAACGACAGCAGGTAGGGCACGCGCAGCGACCAGATCTCTTCCGACCCGTCCGGGGTACCGATCGAGAAGATCGAGAAGGATGCATCCGCACCGCACGCCGAGTTCCACAGCGCCTCGGCCGCCGCCATCTTCATCGGCTGGGTCGAGACCATCACCAGTCCGAGCTGATCGCCCGAGAGCGCGGTACCCGCGAACGCGACGATCATGAACCAGAGCCCGAACCGCAGCGATGAGCGCATCGTGACGAGGTGCTGGCCACGCGAGAGGTGCCATGCCGAGACCGCGATCACGACGGCCGCCGCGAACATCCAAGCGGCGAAGATCGTATGGGGGAAGGCCGCGAGGACGACCGGGTTCGTCAGCACGGCACCGAAGTCGATCAGCTCGGCGCGCCCGCCATCCGCTGCCATCTGGTACCCGACGGGGTTCTGCATGAAGGCGTTCGCGGCGAGGATGAAGTACGCCGAGAGCGTCGACCCGAGCACGACCATCCAGATGGATGCGAGATGCAGGGCGCGTGGCAATCGGTCCCACCCGAAGATCCACAGTCCGATGAACGTGGCCTCGAAGAAGAACGCCATGAGTCCCTCGAATGCGAGGGGCGCGCCGAAGACGTCACCGACGAAACGGGAATATGCCGACCAGTTCATCCCGAACTGGAACTCCTGCACGATGCCCGTCACGACGCCCATCGCGAAGTTGATCAGGAAGATCTTGCCGAACAGGCGTGTCAGATGCAGCCACTTCACATCGCCGTTCCGGTGCCACACGGTCTGGAAGATCGCGACGACGAGCGCGAGCCCCAGTGTGAGGGGCACGAAGAGGTAGTGATAGAGCGTCGTCAGGCCGAACTGCCAACGGGCGAGCAGCAGCGGGTCGAGGAAATCCATGGGCGACGCTCCTTTGGTGCGCGTCGGGCCTCATTGCACCGGTCAAACGAGCTCGGGCTCCGTCCGACGCGGTACCTCAAGCATGCCAGATAGCGGGATGCCCGGGGCGCCTCGCGAGCCGTGTGAAAAGAACGTGGCCCCGACCCCCCTCCGGGGACCCGCGGATAGGCTCGACCCATGCGTGTGTGCGGAGGACGAAGGGACGGCGGCCGATGACCGCGGTGCCCGTCACGATCGCCCGCCGCGTCGAGCGCCCGGCCGGGGCCGCCGGTGATCCGGTTTCGGCGGCCGGCGCATCCGGTCCCCTCGTCGACACCCACGGTCGGGTGCACCGCGACATGCGTATCTCGTTGACCGATCGCTGTTCGTTGCGCTGCACCTATTGCATGCCCGAGCAGGGAAACGAGTGGCTCGCGCGTACGAGCATTCTGACCCTGGACGAGATCGAACGGATTGCCCGGGTCGGCGCCGCGGCGGGCATCACGACCTTCCGTCTGACGGGCGGCGAACCGTTGCTCCGTGCCGACATCGTCGATGTCGTGCGGCGCCTCGCCGCGATCGAGGGCTCAGACGGGCCCGTGCAGATCGCGATGACGACCAACGGCATCCGGTTGCCGGAGTTCTTGCCCGCCCTGATCGATGCAGGGCTCCAGCGGCTGAACATCAGCATCGACACCATCCGCCGCGATCGCTTCCACGAGCTGACCCGCCGCGATCGCCTCGACGAGGTGCTCGAAGGTATCGCTGCCGCCCAGGCATCCGGCCTCCGTCCCCTCAAGCTCAACGCCGTCGCCATGCGCGGTGTGAACGACGATGAGATCGTCGAGCTGACCGAGTTCGCGATCGCCCACGACGCGCAGCTGCGCTTCATCGAGCAGATGCCCCTCGACGCTGGGCATACGTGGGACCGCACATCCATGGTCACGCGGGAAGAGATCCTCGACGCCCTCGCGACCCGCTGGACGCTCGTGCCGATCCCGGGCCGGGGTGGCGCGCCCGCAGAGCGCTGGGCGCTGGACGGCGGCCCCCACACGGTCGGGGTCATCGCGTCGGTGACCGCGCCGTTCTGCGGGGATTGCGACCGGCTGCGGTTGACGGCAGACGGGCAGATTCGCAACTGCCTGTTCTCGACCACCGAGTACGACCTGCTCCCCATCTTGCGCGCGGACGGGTCGAGCGACGTTGCCCTCGACGAGATGCTGCGCTCGAGCGTGCGGGGCAAGCTGCCCGGCCACGCCATCAATGACCCCTCCTTCCTCCAGCCGCTGCGCGGCATGAACGCGATCGGCGGTTGACAGCATGGGACGGATCACCACCCGTCGCCCGGTGACGAAGATCACCCTCGGGGGCGATCCCGTGCGTCGCTCCGACACGCTTGCGGTCGAAGAGCCGCTCGAGATTCGCGTCGGGGGCACGTCGCTCGCCGTCACGATGCGAACGCCCGGCCACGACGTCGAACTCGCGGCGGGCTTCCTCGTCTCGGAGGGCGTCATCTCGGCGGGGGAGCACTTCCGTGGGGCGATCCACTGCGGCGGCCCCGGGACGGGCGGGCCCCTCGCGGGCAATACCGAGAACACCTACAACGTTCTCGACGTCACCCTCGCCTCGGGCGTCGCGCCGCCCGACCCCGACTTGGCCCGCAACTTCTACACGACGAGCTCCTGCGGGCTCTGCGGTAAGGCGTCGATCGAGGCCGTCGAGACCGTGTCGGTGTACGACGTTGGCGCAGACGCTGCGGTCCTGTCGGCCGAGTTGCTCGCGACCTTCCCCGACAAGCTCCGCGCCCAGCAAGCCGTGTTCGACAAGACGGGCGGGCTGCATGCCGCGGCCCTGTTCGATGCCACGACCGGTGAGCTGGTCGTGTTGCGTGAGGATGTCGGACGCCACAACGCCGTCGACAAGGTCGTGGGCTGGGCCATCCTGAACGACCGTCTACCGCTCACCGGGCACGTCCTGATGGTGTCGGGGCGGGCGAGCTTCGAGCTCGTGCAGAAGGCCATCATGGCGGGGCTGCCGATCCTGTCGGCCGTGTCCGCACCCTCGTCATTGGCGGTCGAGCTCGCCGACGCATCGGGTCTGACCCTTGTCGGGTTCCTCCGCGGGTCGTCGATGAACGTCTACGCGCGAGCGGACCGCATTCGGGTTCCGGCGATGCAGGAACTCACGACCGCATGATCCGTTCTATCCCCTGACCGACGCGGTCGCGAGCTGCACGACACAGTGCGTCGGGTCGCACGACGGCCGCATGCCCTCGACCGACAGAGGGCCGCGCGCCTCGGCGAGAACGCCCTGCATGATTCCGAGGTGCACCGAGCACAGTGTGTCACGGTGGGCGGATTGCGCGGTCGCGTGCGGGCACGGTGTGAGGTCGATCGTGAGCTCACGCTCGTCGATCAGCGGGTCGAACCCGGACTCGCTGAGATGGTCGACGATCGCATCGAGCTGATGCGTGCTCTCGGTTCCGAGATCGCCCACGGATGCTCCGGTCCACGGCATGACGCGTCGCATGATGTCGCCGCGTTCCGCTGCCGCGCGCGCCTTGCGTCGGGCGACGGGACTGGATGCCTCGGCTGCGCCGGTCGCGGCGCTGTAGAGCACGCGTGGACGACCGCGCGTGGTGCGGTGCTCGGTCTCGCGCACGATGTGTCCGGCCTCGAGCAAGCGTTCGAGGTGCTCGCGGACGGTGTTGGGGTGCAGTTTCGTTGCGGCGGCGAGCCCCGCGACGGTCTGCCGGGGTGCCACCTGGATGAGGTGGAGGATCTCGACGCGGCTGAAGTTCGAGATAGCGCTGTACGACCCGCTCGGCGTGCCCATGACCCCATTATTCACGGCGTCGGCGCGCACAGCGGGCTCTGGCTCAGCGAGCGGGAATCAGCTCCGCGATCAGGGCTTCGACGCGGGCGCGGATGTCGTCGCGGATCGGGCGAACCGACTCGATCCCCTGGCCGGCCGGGTCGGCGAGCTCCCAGTCCTCGTAGCGTTTGCCGGGGAAGATCGGGCACGCGTCGCCGCAGCCCATCGTGATGACGACATCCGATTCGCGCACGGCCTCGACCGTCAGCACCTTCGGGGTGTTGTTCGCGATGTCGATGCCCTCTTCGGCCATGGCGTCGACGGCGACCGGGTTGATGCTGTCCTTCGGGGCGGAGCCGGCCGACAGGACCTCGATCGAGTCCCCGGCGAGAGCGCGCAGGTATCCGGCGGCCATCTGCGAGCGTCCCGCGTTGTGGACGCAGACGAACAGGACGGTGGGCTTGTCGGTCATCGGGACTCGCTTTCTCTGAATACCCAAAGCATAGACATAAATCTATTGAATGTGCGCGGGCTCGGCTGTCAGTCCTGGCCGTTGATGGCACTGCGGCGTTCGATCAGCACCGTGTCGCGCCAGAGGCCCGCGTGTGGCCCTCGCCCCGATCGCGCAATGCGCTCGCGACGACCGACCGTCCGAAATCCCGCGCGCCCGTGCAGTGCAAGGCTCGCCGTGTTTTCGGGGAAGATGCTGGACTGGATGCACCAGACTCCAGCGTCTTCGGCTGCGTCGATGAGCGCCGAGAGCAGCATCCGTCCGACGCCGCGTCCGCGCGCCTCCCGCGCGACATAGACGGAATGCTCGATCACCCCGCGGTAGGCGGCGCGGGTCGAGACGGCGGATGCGGCGGCCCAGCCGACGACCGCTCCGCCATCATCCGCGACCAGGCGCAGGTTCGGCAGGCGGGAGGAGTCGAAACTCGCCCGGCTCGGCACCTCGAGCTCGAAGGTCGCCTCGCCATCCTCGATGCCTTCGCCGTAGATCCGGGCGACCGCGTCCCAGTCCGAGGCGTGCATCGGCCGAACGGTCGTCATGTGCAGCAAGCTCCCCCGCCGATATCGGTCGAACAGACGCCGGTTGTCGGCAGCGTGAGTGCCACCTGCAGGGCGCTCTCGGTGTCGCCCGCGAGATGTGCCGCAACCGAGCGGACCTGCTCGTACCCGGTGGCGAGCAGGAACGTGGGCGCGCGCCCGTACGACTTCATGCCGACGATGAAGAAGTTCTGTTCGGGATGCGTCAGCTCGCGGAATCCGTGTGGCTCGACGGTGCCGCACGAGTGCACGTTCGGGTCGATCAGGGGCGCGAGGCGTCGTGGAGCTTCGACGATGTCGTCGAGCTCGAGGCGAAGCTCGCGCAGCATGCCGAGGTCGGGGCGGAAGCCGGTCGCGTTCACGACCTCGTCGGTGCGGTGGGCAACGCTCTCACCGCGACGCAGCCCGACGAGTTCGACCCCGTTCCCGCGCCAGTCGCTGCCCTCGACCTCAGCGCGACGCGCCCCCACGATCTCGAACCCGTCGACGAGGTCGATGGTGCCCGAACGAACCAGCTCCTCGACCCGCCCCCCGAGCTCCGCGCGACCGGCGAGCTCGTCATCCGGTGCCGTCGTGACCCGCGCGGCTCGCGTATTGCGGATCAGCCACGTAATGCGTGTGCCGGGGACCTCGGATGCGAGCTTCACCAGCGCGAGCAGCGTGTTCGCGGCGGAGTGTCCGGCGCCGACGACCGTCGTATGCCGACCCGCAAATCGTGCCCGATTCCGGCCGAGCACGTCGGGCAGCGCGGGCGAGACACGGTCTGCGACATCGCCGAGGCCGAGGGGGTCGAGGCCGTTCGACCCGAGGCTGTTGGGGGTGCGGTACGTGCCCGAGGCGTCGATGACAGCCCGGGCCGGGACATCCTCGACCGAACCGTCCGCATGCCGGACGCGCAGCGCGAACGGCGTGACGGCGCGTGCCCGGGTGCGGGTGCGGTCCATGCCCTCGCGGGTCACGGCCAGCACCTCGGTGCCGGTCCGGGTGCGGGACGCGATCGCGTCGAGCTGGGCGAGAGGACTCAGGTACCGAGAGACGAGCTCGGCACCGGTGGGGATGCGGGATGCGGCGGGCGCCTGCCATCGGGATGCCTCGAGCAGCCGCGCCGAGGCGGGATCGATGAGGTGCTCCCACGGCGAGAAGAGGCGGGTGTGCCCCCATGCCCGCACGCTCGCGCCGACCTCGTCACCGGCCTCGTAGATCACGAAGTCGATGCCGCGCTCGATCAGGTGCGCCGCCGCGGCGAGGCCGATGGGGCCCGCGCCGATGATGGCGACGGGCAGGGTGTCGAGGCGGCTCGCGCGGGATGTGCGCGGCATGAGATCGAGCAGGGTCATGGTTCCCCTTCGGTGCATCGATGGTGTTCGATGTTCGAGTATCCGCCGTCTATCGATGAGTGTCAATATCGATTAGCATCGATGCGTGACTGCTCTCCCTCCGATGACCATGCTTCCGCTGACGGATGTCTCGGCGCCCACGTGTGCGACCCCCCTCGTTCGCGACCCCCTCGTCCGAGACACGCTCGGTGCCGACGAGGCGGTGGCTCTCGCGCACACCATGAAGGCGCTCGCCGATCCCGCCCGGCTGCGGCTGCTCTCGATCGTTGCGGCGTCCGAGGGAGCAGAAGCGTGCGTCTGCGACCTGATCGAGCCCGTGGGTCTGAGCCAGCCGACCGTATCGCATCACCTGAAAGTGCTCACCGAGGCCGGGTTTCTCACCCGCAGCAAACGGGGCACCTGGGCCTACTACGGCCTGGTGCCGGACGCCCTCGACCGCGTCTCGCGTCTGCTGATCGGCTCGTGAAAGCGACCGTGCGCGCCGTCGGCGCGGAGTTTCTCGGCAGTGCCCTGCTCGCCGCCATCGTCATCGGATCCGGCATCATGGCTCAACAACTGTCACCCGACGATGTGGGGCTGCAGCTCTTCGAGAACGCCTTCGCCACAGCCCTGGGCCTGGGCGTGCTGATCTTGATCTTGCAACCGGTTTCGGGCGCCCACTTCAACCCTGTCGTGACGCTCGCCGACATCGTGCTGCACCGTCGTCCCTGGTCGGTTGCGGGTGTCTACCTCCCCGCACAGATCGTCGGATGCATCGCGGGGGCGATGCTCGCCAACCTGATGTTCGGGCTCGCCGCGGTGTCGTGGAGCACCACCGATCGCGCCGACGGCCCGCGCCTGTTGTCCGAGGTCGTCGCCACCGCGGGGCTGGTGTTCCTGATCTTCGCGCTGGTCCGCACGGGGCGCGGCAGTCTCGCGGCGCCCGCCGTCGGCGCCTACATCGGCGCGGCCTACTTCTTCACCTCGTCGACCAGCTTCGCCAACCCCGCCATCACGATCGGTCGAGCATTCAGCGACACTTTCGCCGGGATCGCCCCAACATCCATCCTGCCCTTCATCGGCGCTCAGATCGTCGGCGCGGCCGTCGGTGTCGTCCTCGCTCTCGGGCTGTTTCCGCTGGCGAAACGTGCCCCCGACGGCGTGGATGTCGTCGGTGTCGTCGCGGAAGCGGGCCCGCGCTCCTAACGTCGACGTGAGAACACCTTTCGTCGACGCGAGAACGCCGAGACGAGCGCCACCATCACGATCAGCTCGACCAGGGTCTGCGTGACCACGACGAGCGGGGTCAGCGCGAAGGCCGGCGGCAGCGCGAGCGCGAGCGGCAGGACCACCAGCGAGTTGCGTGTGACGCCGCTGAAGACCACCGCCCGTCGCGTCGGCCTATCGAGGCGCGCGACCCGGCCGGCCACGGCTCCGAGCACCAGCATGATCGCGACGAAAGCGACAAAAGCAGGCACAACGGCGAGCAGCACGCCGAGCGATCCCGAGACTGCCGCAACCTGAGAGCCGACGACGACTGCGAGCGTCACCATCATCAGCGGCACCATTGCTGCGAGACCGACCGCGGTCAGGGCGCGTCCGAATCGGGTCCGAGCGGCGAGAGCCTGTGTGATCGCCGCGAGCGCGAGCGGCAGCACGATCAGCAGCAGGAATGCCTCGACGAAGGGGAGCAGATCGACGGATGCCGCGAACTCTGGCCCGATCATCACCCACAGGTAGAGAGGAAGCAGCGCCATCTGCGCGAGCATCAGCAGGGGAGTTGCGGCGAGCAGGCGCTCCTTCGATCCGCCCGCCAGTCCCGTGAAGACGATGACGTAGTCGACGCACGGGGTCAGCAGCACGAGCAGCACGCCGATGACGAGGACCTGATCGAACGCGACGAGGCGCGACAGGCCGAACACGATCGGGGGGACGATCACAAAGTTGAGGAGCACGACGGTTGCGAGAAACCGGGCGTCACGGAAGGCTCCGGCGAGCCGCGCGAACGGTACGCCCAAGAATGTCGCGTAGAGGAGTAGGCCGAGGATGGGCGTGATCGACACAGTGAGGGGACCCGCCGCACCGGGAAGCCCCAGCCCGACCGCCACGCCGATCGCGATCGCCGCCAGGTAGAGAGCGACCTGGTGCCGCTCTCCCCATTCGATGACTCGCGACATCCGCCCAGTCTGTCAGCCGGTCAAGGCGAGGTTCTTGCGACTGCGGACGCGGCCGCTCAACGGCAGGTGGCAGCCGTCTCGATCAGCGACGCCGGCGGGTAGCCGTACGCCTGCACGCCGCTGCCGAGAGCGGTGTGCCCCATGCTGATTGCCCACGCCGTCGCCCACGCCTCGTTCGCGTCGCGGTCGGACGAGTCGAACAGATCGCTGCATTTCGAGGTGATCGCGTGTCCCACTTCGTGGGTGGGCATACCCCTCGATCGCTAGTCGCGTGGTGAGCAGCGGGCCGGCCTTTTCGGCGAGTTCGGCCTGCTGAGATGTTTTCAGGCTGTGGGCGGCGG
This sequence comes from uncultured Actinomycetota bacterium, assembly GCA_963740165.1. Lineage (GTDB taxonomy): Bacteria > Actinomycetota > Actinomycetes > Actinomycetales > Microbacteriaceae > Microbacterium. The sequence continues at coordinate 110,314 of CAVUDC010000005.1, forward strand.
TTGCGTAGGCGGTGAAGGCAAGCTCGGCTCCCGAACCGAGCATCGTCTGGGCGGCTGCGGGCACCGAGGCGTAGAGGGTCGACGCCGAATTCTGCAAGTCTTCCGTCGTGGTCTCCAGCTCGGCGGTCACGGCGTCTAGCCCCACGGTGAAAACGTCGAGCGCCGCCGAGTCGTCCACAAGACGTGACGAGGCCGCGGCGAGATCCCAAGTCCACAGCGGCTTGCGCGTGTCGGGTCGATCCGGGACTTCCGCCAATGTCTCCGTCGCTAGGTCCATAACCCCCGCCGCTACGTTGGCCGCCGTCGCGAGTCCGGCGCGCGCGCCGCTGTCGACGAGATCCTCGGCGGTCGATGCCGCATCGTCGAAAGCCCGCCAGGCGATGACATGCACCGTGCCCAACGCGGCCGCGATGAGGGCGACTCCCGCGAGCGCGATGGCCCAGCGGCGCCCGAAGCGCCGGTTGTTGTCGGGCCCCTCGGCATCGGTGGCGTCGGCAGGGTCCATCCCCACACCATAGATGCGGAGAGGCCCAGCGCCGTGCCCCTAGTGCCCGCCGCCGAGGCCACCGCTCAGGCGTCCGTGCATGAGCGATGTGGCTTCGTTCATGCCCTCGAGAATGACGCGCTTGCCCTGGTGCTCGTACTTCGTCACGATCGCGTCGAGTGCGGCGACGGTCGATGCGTCCCAGATGTGCGAGTTGGACATGTCGATGATGACACGCTCGGGGTCGTGCGTGTATTCGAACTGGGTCGTGAGGTCGTTGCTCGAGGCGAAGAACAGCTCGCCATTCACGGTGTAGCGGACCGTGGGGACGGATGCCGCGCGGTCGGTTTCGCGGGTAACCGAGACGAAGTGCGCGACGCGTCGGGCGAACAGGACCATCGCGGCAAGGACGCCCGCGCCGACGCCGATCGCGAGGTTGTGGGTCCAGACAGTGATGATGACGGTGATGAGCATGACGGCCGTTTCGCTTTTCGGCATCCGCTTCAATGTCGACGAGGCGGATGCTGTGCCAGTCGAACGTTGCGACGGCGACGACGATCATCACGGCGACGAGGGCGGCCATCGGGATGACCGCGACGACATCACCGAGTGCCAGGACGAGGACCAGCAGGAAGACGCCGGCGAGGAAGGTGGAGATGCGGGTGCGTGCGCCGGATGCCTTGACGTTGATCATGGTCTGGCCGATCATCGCGCAACCGCCCATGCCGCCGAACGCTCCGGAGAGGATGTTCGCTGCGCCCTGACCGAAGGCCTCGCGGGTCTTGCGGGAGTGGGTGTCGGTGATTTCGTCGACGAGCTTCGCGGTCATGAGTGACTCGAGTAGTCCGACGACCGCCATCGCTGCGGCGTAGGGGGCGATGATGCCGAGCGTCTCGAGATTCAGCGGCACGTTCGGGATGAACAGCTCGGGCAGGCTCTGGGGCAGTTCCCCTTCGCCGCCGACATTGGGCACGTTGAGGCCGAAAACGACGGCGGCGGCTGTGAGCAGGATGATCGCGATGAGCGGTGCGGGGATGACTTTCGTCCAGAGGGGCATCAGATACATGATCAGCAGCCCGATGACGACGAGCGGGTAGACGAGCCAGGGCACGTCGATCAGCTGGGGGAACTGTGAGGTGAAGATGAGGATCGCGAGGGCGTTGACGAATCCCACCATGACCGAACGGGGGATGAATCGCATCAGCTTCGCCACACCGAGGGCGGCCAGCGCGATCTGGATGACTCCGCCGAGCAGCACGGTGGCGATGAAGTAGTCCATGCCGTACTCGCGGGCAACGGGCGCGATGACGAGCGCGATCGCGCCGGTGGCGGCCGTGATCATCGCGGGCCGCCCACCGAGGAACGCGATCGCCACGGCCATCACGAAGGACGAGAACAGGCCGACACGGGGGTCGACGCCCGCGATGAGCGAGAACGCGATCGCCTCGGGGATCAGGGCGATCGCGACGACGAGTCCCGCGAGGACCTCACGGGTGAGGATGCGTGGGCTCCGAAGGGCCTGCATGACCGTGGGTTCGATGCGGTAGCGGGATTTGGGATCTTGGATGGGGATGACGTCGGTCATGGCGCTCCTGAACGGGGAGGGTGGCGGGGGATTGGGCGCGCCATTGCGCCGAGGCCGAGGGTGTCGACCTGAGAGGATGGGATGCGAGTGCTCGATGAGCGCCCGCGGTGACTTTACCGTAACGTCAGGTTTGACCGCGAATCCCACTTTCGAGGAGTGATGTGAGCAGCACGGGACACATGCATATCGGTGAGGTCGCCGAGCGCACGTCGTTGTCGCTGCGGACGCTGCGTCACTATGACGAGATCGGTCTGGTGATCCCGTCCGGTCGCACGGAGGGTGGATTCCGGTTGTATGCCGAGGACGATGTCGCGCGCCTCATGCTCGTGCGGCGGATGAAGCCGCTCGGCTACTCGCTGGACGAGATGCGGACGGTGCTCGCCGCGTTCGGCGAACTCGCCCGCGACCCCGCATCCGTCGAGCATCTCGCCACGATCCGGGAGATCCGCGGAGCGGCTGAGACTCGGCGGCAGAAGCTGGTCGAACAGGTGGCGATGGCCGAAGAGTTCCTGCACCAGTTGGCGTCGGTCGAGCGCTCTCAGTAGCCGTTCGCCGCCGCGTGCCTGAGGGTGGCGCATAGACTTCGGTCTATGAGTGTGGGCGATGGTTCCGAGGAATGGACGATTCTCGGCGATCCCACCCGTGCCCGGATCGTGCGCCTTATCCGCGAGTCCCCGGATGGGCGGGCGCTTGTCGGGCGGCTCGCGGAATCGCTCGGCCTTCGTCAGCCGACGGTGAGTCATCACATGAAGGAGCTGGCGGCTCGAGGGATCCTCGTGCGCGAGCCCGAGGGGCGTCGAGTCTGGTACTCGATCGACCCGCGGAACGCGGAGCGGGTTGACGCGCTCCTCGGCGACGACACCTCGGGGGAGCGGCTCGAGCTCGACCTGCCCCGCATCGTCTCCCGTCTCGCCGAGCGATATCGCGGCACGTTCGGTCGCGAGACGATCGAGCGATACGTGACCGAGAGCCACGAGCTGCTGTCGGCGAGCAACCCCACCACGCTGACCGGGTCACGCACCGCCGATTTCGCGACCGGGAGGCTCGACGCGCTCGCCCGATCGAAGACACCCCCTGCGGATGCTCCGGAAGTCCTGTTCGTGTGTGTCGAGAATGCGGGACGATCGCAGATCGCGGCGGGCATCCTTCGTCAGCTCGCGGGCAATCGGGTGTTGGTGCGTACCGCGGGTTCAGCGCCCGTCAGTGGCGTGCGCACCACCGTCGTCGCTGCGCTCGACGAGATCGGGATTTCCCTCGGCGGCGAATTCCCCAAGCCGCTCACCGACGAAGCCGTGCGCGCGGCGGATGTCGTCGTGACGATGGGATGCGGGGATGCCTGTCCTGTCTACCCCGGTCGGCGTTACCTCGACTGGGACCTCGAGGATCCGGTCGGCAAGTCACTCGAGACCGTGCGGGTCATCCGCGACGACATCGAGGTGCGGGTTCGGGATCTGCTGGCGGAGCTCGTGCCGTCCTGATCCGCACGTGCGGTCTGTTGTATTCATAGATGTGGGTCTATGCTTTTGAGTGAGGAAAGCGAGACATCATGAACCGCGTATCACCCCAGCACCTGTTCCCGACCCGACGCCTTCGGGCCGTCGCCGTTGCGGCCGCGGTTGTGACGAGCGCGCTCGCGCTGAGTGCGTGCGCGGGGCCAACGGAAGCCGATTCGACGGGCAGTCTCGAAGGCGCTGTCGTCACCGATGGGTCATCGACCGTGGCGCCATTCATCGACGCCGCCTCGTACTTGTTCGAGGCGGTGGAGCCCGACGTCGATGTGGTCGAGACGATTTCCGGCACGTCGGCCGGCTTCCGGGCGTTCTGCGATGGCGAGACCGACATCTCGAACGCGTCTCGTGCGATCTCGGACGACGAGCTAGCCGCGTGCAAAGAGGCCGGCGTCGAGTTCACCGAAATCATCGTCGCCAACGATGGTTTGTCGGTCGTCATCAACCCTGAGAACGACTGGGCCACGGATCTCACGCTCGAGCAACTCGCCACGATGTGGGCGCCCGACTCCGAGGGTGAGATCACGAACTGGAACCAGGTCGATCCCGACTTTCCGGATGAGCCCCTGATTCTCTTCGGCGCCGGTGGCGACTCCGGCACATTCGACTACTTCAGCGAGGCCGTCAATGGCGAAGAAGGCGCGCTCCGGATGGACTACAGCGCCTCCGAAGACGACAACGCGACGGTGGAGGGCGTACGGCGAGAGCTCGGCGGCATCGGGTTCCTCGGCCTCAGCTACGTCGAAGAGAACGAGGGCCTCATCGCCGCCGCATCCGTGGACGGAGTCGCGCCGACCACCGATACCGTGCAGGACGGCAGCTATACGCCGCTCAGTCGACCCCTGTTCATCTACGTCGACAATGCTGCGTACGCCGACAAGCCGCAGGTCAAGGCGTTCGTTGACTTCACGGTCGAGAACTCGGCCGATATCGCGGAACGCGCGCTCGTCGTGCCGCTCACCGACGACCAGATCACCCTCGCCCAAGACGAACTCGCCTCACTTCGCTGAAACGCCACACTCCGCTGAAACGCCACACCCCGCTGAACAGGAACACAACATGCACATTGTCGCCATCGGCGGAAGCGACGCGGGAATCTCCGCGGCGCTCCGTGCCCGCGAACTGCGACCCCTCGGTCGACGTGACCGTCGTCGTCGCGGACGAGTATCCGAACTACTCGATCTGCGGCATCCCCTACTACTTCTCGGGCGACGTGCGGCCCTGGCAGTCGCTCGCGCACCGGACGCACGCGGATCTCGAGGCGACCGGGATGCGACTGCGGCTGAACACTCTCGCGACCCGGATCGATGCGGGCGCGCAGCGGTTGACCGTCCGCGATCAGGGCGGAGAATCCGAGATCCCGTACGACGAGCTGATCGTCGGCACGGGCGCGCTTCCGACTTACGCCGGCATAGTGGGGCTCGGGACGCTCGGGCCTGCAGACGGCGTTCACGTCATCCACTCGATGGGTGACACCTTCGCCCTGGACGCCCATCTCGCCGAGCGTGACCCGCGGACCGCGATCATCATCGGCGCCGGCTACGTCGGCCTCGAGATGGCCGAGGGTTTCCGCGCTCGCGGTATGCGGGTCATCCAGCTGCAACGCGGGCCCGAGGTGCTGTCGACTCTCGATCCCGAGCTTGCGTCCACGGTCCACGCGGAGCTTCTCGGGCACGGCGTCGAGGTGCACACGAACACCCGGGTGCAGGCCGTGGAGAAGACGGATGCGGGGCTCGTCGCGCACGCCGAGCACCTCGGTCAAACGGTGTCGCACACCGCCGACCTGGTCCTTGCCGTCGTCGGGGTCCGCCCCAATACGTCGCTTCTCGAAGAGGCAGGTGCGCAGCTCGGCGCCGGGCGCGCGGTCGTCGTGGACGAGCAGATGCGCACCGGCCTCCCGCACGTCTACGCTGCGGGCGACGGTGTCGTTACGCACCACCGCTTGCTCGGCGTGACCTATCTGCCGCTCGGCACGACCGCGCATAAGCAAGGACGCGTCGCCGGTGAGAACGCCGTCGGCGGGCTGGCGCGTTTCGCGGGCTCGGTCGGCACCCAGGTGGTCAAGGTGTTCGACGTCGTGGCGGCGCGCACGGGTCTGCGCGAGCAGGAGGCCGTGGCGGCCGGCTTCGCGTCCGCCACCACTCAGATCGCGGCCGACGATCACAAGCGGTACTACCCGGGCGCCCAACCGATCGACATCCGCATCACGGGCGACACCGAGTCGGGCCTGCTGCTCGGCGCACAGCTCGTCGGGCGTCTCGGCACCGAGACCGCCAAGCGCGTCGACACCTACGCGACCGCCCTGTTCGCCGGGCTCTCGGTCGAGCAGATCAGCGACCTCGATCTCTCCTACACCCCGCCCCTCGGCTCGCCCTGGGATGCGGTCCAGGTTGCCACACAGGCCTGGTCGCGAGCACACAACACCATCGGAGTAAGCGCATGACCACGGAATCCATCCCCGCCAAGCCCACGGTTCTTTTCATCTGCCAGCACAACGCGGGCCGCTCGCAGCTCGGCGCGCATCTGCTCGACCTCATAGCGCCGGGTCAGTTCGTCTCCACGAGCGCGGGCCTCAAGCCCGCCGCCGAGATCAACCCCGTCGTCGCGGAGTCGCTGAACGAACTGGGTGCCGACACATCCGCTGCTCGTCCGCGTCTCGTCACCGAGGATGATCTCGCGAGCGCCGACGTCGTGGTGACGATGAAGCCCGGACTCGCGCTGCCCGCGCCCGTCGCGGGCCGATTGGTCGAGTGGGAGTTCCCGAACCCCGAGGAGTGGGACCTGGATGGTGTGCGCGGGATGCGCGACGCGGTTGCAGCGCAGGTGCGCAAGCTCGCAGCCGAGCTGACCACTGCGCGTTAGTTCCCGCTCTCAGTCGTCAACGTATTTACGACAATTATCGGAAACGTATTTACGAGAAAATTAGGAAACGTATTTACAGGAAAATTCATCGATGAAGCGATAGAGCCCATGAAGGGCAACGAGTTGTGTGGCGCGCGTTGAGCGATGCTGCATTGAGCGGACGGCGCACGTGGGCGAACATCGGCGATATCGCCTTCGCGGCAGGAGTCCCTCCTACCACCGCGCATTACGCTATCCAGCGCCTCGCGGATATCGGCGCCGTCACGCAGCACCCTCGCGGTGGTCTGTCCACGGTCAATCCCGAGAAGGTGCTGACGTTACTCGTTGCATGGCGGAACGTCGCGGCCGACACTGTCGCCCTCACGACCGTTGATGCCATCCGTCCCGACCTGGCGTCGACAGACGAACCGTACGCTCTCGGCGGTGCAGACGCCGCGATCGTGTATCTCGACGGATGGAACAACATCGCGGACAGGGGTCAGCGGTTGATCTATGTGAGCGGGACAGGGTGGGCAGAGCATCTCGAGCCGGGCGAAGAGGTTCGCCTCGTCAAGATGGATGAACGCGCCCAGCGAGAGTGGACCAGTGGTTTCGCTAGCCTGGCCCAAACCTGCGCAGACTTGTTCGCCACTCCGGGATGGCAGTCGGAGGAGTCTCGGAAGGCGCTCTGGCGACGATACCTCCGAGACACAGACTGGGAGCAGCCCGGGTATGCCGACGAGTGATGTGGAGCCCGAGGAACTCGACCGGTTGCACAACCTGCTCGACTATGTGGGCTACGAACTCGATCCGTCCATCCTCATCGGGGGGTGGGCAACGAACCTCCGCGTCGGCGGCGACATCAGCCGAGTTATCGATCTGATCATCAACGATCTCGCATTGCGAAGCGCGCTCCGGGAGAAACTCGACGACTACAGCGAGAACCGACATCACAGTGGCGGCATGAAGGCTCGCGGAACTGTGGACGGCGTTCACATCGATGCGTACATCCCCTACGAATCTCAGTTGGGTGACAAACTCCTCCTTCGCGTCGAGGAACTCGCTCGATTCACGGACGCGGGCGTGATCAAAGGATGGTTCCTGCTGACGCTCGAAGCACATGTTGTGACCAAGATGGCCGCCCTCCTCGACCGGCCAGACACCGAGAAGGGCCAGAAAGACGCTCGAGAACTATTGGCCCTTCTCAAGGAAGGCGTCGACCCTGCCGCTGCAATCGCGATTCTCTTCACCGCGTCGGCGGCGGAGCATGCCCTCATTCCGGGGTACATGGCGCAGGTGTTCGAATTGCTGCCAGAGCGTGCGCGCGCGAACAAGGCGGAGAGGCGCATTCTCGATCGCCTACGCCGAGAATGGATCGCCGAGGCAGAGCGCCAATCGCGCGACGACGACTCCGCTGGACTTCCCCGCCCGATGCTCTCAGGCGGACTGGGCGAACCAACAGATCTGGGGACTTCAGGGCGGAGGATAGGGGATTCGAACCCCTGAGAGCTTTCACTCAACACGCTTTCCAAGCGTGCGCCATAGGCCACTAGGCGAATCCTCCTGGGGCCCTCGCGGGCCGCCGACCATCCTATCCTGTCACCCGGGCCTCTGCCCCCCGCCGCCCGAACAGCGACTTGGGCACGAGGGCTGCAGACCAGCGCGTGCGCCTGTCCGAGGCCGCGATCATCCCTCCGCGAACGGCTCTGACGGCATCGTCGAGCGGCTCACCCGATCGACGCTCGCTCGCCGATCCCGTTGGCGCATAGCTCGAATGCTCGATCGCTGCGACCAGCACAGCCATCGACGCGGCATCCGCGCCGTGCTCGTCGACCAGCCGCCGCCCGAGCACGCGGGGTGACTCTCCACGAGGCAACGCGATGCCCAGATCCGCCGCCGTGTCGGATGCCTCGGCCCACGCCGCTGGGGCATCGCCGGTGTGTGCCGCGATCAGCCGGTGCCGCCGACGGATCGCACGCCACAGACCGGGCAACGCGGAAGCCGCGAACACCGCAAGGACCAGAACGATGGACGGGCCGGCGCCCACGGTGGTGTCCCCGGCTGCGGCACCGGTCTCGTCCAGCCCATCGGTTTGGTCGGGCGGCAGCGATGCGGACGGGGCCTCGGGCGCGAGTGGCGCCGTCTCTTCGGTCAGACCGTCGGCCGTGCCCGGGATCGTGGACGAGGCGAACGCCGTCGGCACGCCGAGGCTCTTCGTCGGCTCGAAGGGAATCCACCCGATGCCCTCGAAGTAGACCTCGGGCCACGAGTGCAGCTGAGAGCTGTACACCTCGTACACGGTCTCGTCGTCGATCGAATCGGTCGTCGCCGTCCCGGGCAGGTACCCGACGACGATGCGTGCGGGCATGCCGAGAGTCCGCGCCATGATCGCGAACGCCGAGGCGAAGTGCACGCAGTAGCCGCTCTTCACGGCGAGGAACTCCTGGACCGCCTCGAGTCCCGTGCCATCGAAGCCGGCACGGACGGGTGCGTTGAGCGAATACTCGAATTCGAGACCGCGGAACCACCGCTGCAGCGCTACCAGGGCGTCGTAGTCGCTACTCGTCGCGGATGTCACAGCGAGGGCCTGCTCGCGGATCGCGGCGACCGCGGGGTCGTTCTCGGGCAGGTCGAGCATCGACGAATCCGACCCCAGAGCGGCTTCGGACGAGCGGATGCGTTCAGCGGACGGGCGGGGCACATCGTATGTGATCTCGTACTCCTGCCCCTGCGGCGACGAGGAGCGCGAGATGACGGTCCGATTCTGCGGGAGCACCGACCAGTCACCCTCGAGGCCGTCGACGCTCACCGCCGGGTAAGGCACCGGCAGCCAGGGGCTCACGTAGTTCACGACCTGCACGGTCGCGGTGTACTCGGCGATGGGGATATCCGAGTCGACGACAAGCGGCTCGAACTCCTCGTCGACCGATGTGCCGATGCCCCGGTCCGGCTTCCACTCGTCGCCGTCGAAGCGCGACAAGGTCACGGCGCGCAGGTATGGTGGGGTCGGTGCATCGCTGCGCACCTGCAGCACCGCGGTGTCTGCCGGGCGCCGGAGGTCGCGGCCGAGGTCGAGGGACGGGTCGATCGTATTGCCGCGAATGGCGACGATGCTCGTGCCACCGGGTACCGGTGCGGGCAGTGCGGGTGTCGCGACGATCGCCACGACGAGAGCCGCCGCTCCGACGCCGACGGCCGTGACGGCCGTGCCGCGCCGCGTTCCTTCGGCCCGGGCGCGATCGCCGTCGCCATTGCCGTTGCCGCCGCGGTCTCGGGTTGCGGTTTCTCCGCCGAGCAACAGCATCAGGCCCGCGGCGAAGGCGATGAAGGTCCCGATGTCGACGCTTCGGGGCACCGCGATGGCGGGGATGAGATAGATGGTGATCAACGCCACGGCGGCGAGCAGCGGCATCCGCGCCGAGACGACGACGTGATCGATCGCGATCGCGAGGAGTCCGGCCGCAGCAACGATCAGGAACGACAGGGCCACGCCCGCGTCCAAGGGCGCGGCGCCGTCTCGCACCTGAGTCATCGCCGCATCGACGAGAAGCGGAATGTCGCGGAATGTCGCGGGCATCGGGATGACACCGAACAGGGCGGAATTCCGGAAGAACACGACGCTGACGGTGACGACCCAGACACCGATGCCGATCAGACTCACGGTGAGGGGCGGCAGACCAAAGCGCCGTGCGACATATCCCGCGGCGAGCACCAGGGCGATGATCGCGAAGGCTCCGACGAGCCAGGCACCCGGTTCGACAACGCGGAGGAGGGGCAGAAGCGCTGTCGACACCCCGACCAGCACCGCAATCGCGAGGCCCGCAGACGGCCGCGATCGCGACCGGCGCTTAGGCGAAGACATGGTGCGCTCCGCGGTCGGCAACATCTGACCACACGTCGGACAGATCCACGTCGGGGCCGATCGCGGCGGTCCGCCACCCGGCCTGTGTGGCGCGCTCGAGTGCATCCGCGGACGGGCTGGCGGCGAGCAGGATGGGAAGGCTCGAGTGGTGGGCCAGTGGCGCCAGGACATCGGCGTCCTGAAGACGCAGGACGCCCGTGATCAATACGAGCGGACCTGCCTCAGCGCCCGCGTAGCGCTGCGCGAGACCCGGCAGCGTGTCGTCGCGGCGAGAGACGAGGGATGCGAACCGCAGCAACATCTGTTCGACATCCTCGGGCGCGTCGATTCCCGGCAGGGGCTCGCACAGGGGTGTGCCATCGGTGTCGGAAACGACGACCTGGTAGCCGTCCCGGGCAAAACGCAGGACGATCGAGACGCAGGTCGAGAGCGCCGCTTCGAACGCGGGATCCACTCCGGTGTCGTGTCGAGCGGAGGCATCCCACCGTGGCGCGCCGAGGTCGAGCAGTACGGTTGCGGCCGGAGTCGACTCCTGCTCTTCTTGCCGCACCATCAGGGTGTCGCGGTGAGCCGTTGCTCGCCAGTGGATGCGACGCATCGAGTCCCCCGGAGCGTAGGGGCGCGCAATCAGGTTGTCGGCCCCTTGGCCCAACTGGTCCGTCGAGGCATGCAACGCGCCGCCGGCTTCGCCCGCCGAGATCGCCACATGGGGGAGCGGGATGGCGGCGGGCACCGCCACGATCCGGGTGTCGCCGACCGGTGTGTGCCTGCGGCGGACGAGACCGAAGGGGTCCGTCGTACGCAGAGTCAGAGGACCGATGCTCCAGACGCCTCGCCGTACTGCACGCGCGGTGTAGGCGAGGTCGAGCGGCTGATCGATCCCCGCGGCGCGGGTCGCGAACCCCGATGCGTCCCCTCGTGCCTCGCCTTCGAGTGCGTCGGGGAGGCCATCCGACCAGTGGATCGTGCCGAAGGGTGAAACGCTCCGCATCGTCACATGGGCGCGTACCCGGGTCGACGACCCGACCGGCACGACATCCGGGCGGAGGGTGCGCTCGGCCTGGCCGACTCGGCGCCCGACGTGCAGAACCACGAAGCCGGCCACGAGCAGCGCGACCAGCAGGCATCCGATGTACATCAACTCCACGATGCCGAGTTCGCCGGCCAGGGCGAAGCTGGCGATCGCGAGCGCTAACGCACCCGTACCGCGCAGGGTCAAGGGCCAGCCGCGCCTCATGAGTGGGCCGCGACCGGTACCCGAACCGTGGCGGCGATGCGGTCGATGACCGCCGCGACCGTGTCCGTGCCGCCCCGCGCGCGTGCACCCGTGACGCTGCGCGTCGGGATGAGGCGATGCGCGAAGACCGGTTGGAGCAGCGCGATCAGATCATCGGGGATGACGAAGTTGCGGGCATCCAGCGCCGCCCACACTTTGGCGGCACGCACGAGCTGGAGCGTCGCACGCGGGCTCGCACCGAGCCGCAATTCGGGGTGCGATCGCGTGGCCTGCGAGAGCGCCACGGCGTACTCCCCGACCGAGGGTGAGACGTGAACGCTGCGCGCGAACGCGATCATGCGCGACACCTCGGAGGTGGTCACGACGGGTTGCAGGGCTTCGAGCGGATTGACGGTATCGCGCTGGCGCAGCATCAGCGCCTCGGACGCGGCATCGGGGTACCCCATCGAGATCCGGATCATGAACCGGTCGCGCTGTGCTTCGGGCAGGGCGTAGGTGCCCTCCATCTCGAGCGGATTCTGCGTGGCCACCACGAGGAACGGGTCGGGCAGCGGATGCGTCCGGCCATCCACGGTGACCTGACCCTCTTCCATCGCCTCGAGCAGCGCGGACTGGGTCTTGGGCGACGAGCGGTTGATCTCATCGGCGATGACGATGTGCGCGAAGATCGCGCCGGACTTGAACTCGAACTCACGCTCGGCCGGGTCGTACACCGACACACCGGTCACGTCACCGGGAAGCAGGTCCGGGGTGAACTGGATGCGCCTCACGCTCGCGTCCACGGATGCCGCTAAAGCCTTCGCGAGCATCGTCTTACCGACTCCCGGGACATCCTCGATCAGCAGGTGTCCCTCGGCGAGCAGGGCCACGAGGGCTGTGCGCACAGCCGCGGGCTTGCCATCGATCACGCTCGAGACGGATGAACCGATCGCGCGGGTGAGCTCCGAGAACCTCTCCGCATCCATGGGTATGGGAGGAGCGGGGGACATCCTGCGCCGCAGGTCGGCCCCGTCGAGCAGCTCGGCAGGTGCGGGTGAATCCGGCATGCGACCCCCTGGATCGTCGTCGGGTGGAGGGGGCGACATCGACCCCGCGTTACCCAATCGTAACCCCGGTGGCGTGCAGGAGGCCGGGAGTTGACTGACTCCGCGGGGATCCCCCGGTGAAGGGGCCCACTCGTTCTCGACGGCGGGGGAGGGATGGTTAGACTGGGGGCAGCTCTCCGCGCGGCGGTATCCAGGCCAACTCCCCCAGGACGGAAACGTAGCAAGGGTAACCAGGCTCTGCCGGGTGCGCGGAGAGTCTTACTCTTTCCAGGCGCCTAGGCTGGACGACGTGGCGCAGAGCATCTTCATCACGTCCGCAGAGGGTCATTCGGGCAAGTCCTCCATCGCGTTGGGGGTGCTCGACACGCTGAGCCACGCGATGGCGCGGGTCGGTGTCTTCCGAGCGATCGCGCGCTCGACGCTCGAACGCGATTACGTGCTCGAAATGCTGCTCGAACACGACGGTGTCGAGCTGACGTACGACGAGTGCATCGGGGTCACGTACGACGACGTCCGGGCCGATCCCGAGGGTGCGTTGGGTGCGATCGTCGAGCGTTTCAAGGCGGTCGAGGCGCAGTGCGATGCCGTCGTGATCCTCGGCAGCGACTACACGGATGTCGGAAGCCCCGCCGAGCTCGCCTTCAACGCGCGCATCGCAGCGAACCTGGGGGCCCCGGTGCTGCTGGTGCTCGGCGGACGAGCGGGTCAGGGGCAGAGCGAACAGCTCGGCACCTCGATCGCCCGCACTCCGGACGAGGTGGGTCAGATCGCCGACCTCGCGCTCGTCGAGTTGGCACACGGCCGGGCCGAGCTCTTCGCCGTGGTCGCGAACCGTGCCGATTCCGATCGCCTCGGCGAGACCGTGGCAACGCTGCGGCGGACCGTGGCGGCGCACGGCAGTGCGGGCGTTCCGGTGTGGGCGATCCCCGAGGATAAGTTCCTCGTTGCTCCGTCCATCCGCGGCATCATGCGCTCGGTCGACGGCACGCTCCTGACGGGTGACCCCGATCTCCTGACGCGCGAGGCGCTCGGCGTCGTCGTCGCGGGGATGTCGATGGTCAACGTGCTGCCGCGCCTGTTCGAGGGGGCTGTCGTGGTCATCCCCGCAGATCGCTCCGAGGTGCTGCTCGCCGCCCTGCTCGCGAACGCGTCGGGCACCTTCCCCTCGATTTCGGGCATCGTCCTGAACGGTGGTTTCGACCTGCCGGACCCGATCATGCGCCTGATCGACGGACTCGGGTCTACGCTCCCGATCATCACGACAGACCTCGGCACCTACGACACCGCCGTCCGCATCATGAACACGCGCGGTCGCCTCGCGGCCGATTCGCAGCGGCGCTACGACACGGCGCTGTCGCTGTTCGAGACGCACGTCGATACGACCGAGCTGCTGCGCGCGATCGGCGTTGCTCGGGCCACGGTCGTCACGCCGCTGATGTTCGAGTTCCAACTCGTCGAGCGGGCACGCTCCGACCGCCGCCGCATCGTCCTGCCCGAGGGAGAGGACGACCGGGTGCTGCGCGCCGCCGCGCGCGTGCTCGCGCGCGGTATCGCCGACCTCACGATCCTCGGCGAAGAGATCGAGGTGCGAAACCGCGCCATCGAGCTGGGAATCGACATCCGGGCCGCCGAGGTGCTGAGCCCCTTCGACGCGGTCCACGTGCACCGATTCGCCGAAGAGTACACGCGCCTGCGCTCACACAAGGGCGTGACATACGCCCAGGCGGCGGACACGGTGACGGATGGCTCGTACTTCGGCACGATGATGGTCCACCTCGGGATGGCCGACGGCATGGTCTCGGGCGCCGCGCACACGACGGCACACACCATCCGTCCCGCCTTCGAGATCATCAAGACGAAGGCGGGGGTGTCTGTCGTCTCGAGCGTGTTCCTCATGGCGCTCGCCGACCGTGTGCTCGTTTACGGTGATTGCGCCGTGATCCCCGATCCGACGAGCGAGCAGCTGGCCGACATCGCGATCTCGTCTGCCGCGACCGCCGAGCAGTTCGGTATCGAGCCGCGGGTAGCGATGCTGTCGTATTCGACAGGGACGTCCGGCTCGGGGGCCGATGTGGAGAAGGTCCGCGTCGCGACTGACCTCGTCCGGGAGCGGGCGCCGCAGCTCGCTGTCGAGGGACCGATTCAGTACGACGCGGCCGCCGACGCCGCGGTGGCCGCTGCGAAGATGCCGGGATCGGATGTCGCGGGCCGCGCCACCGTCTTCATCTTCCCCGACCTCAACACCGGCAACAACACCTACAAGGCCGTGCAGCGCTCCGCGGGCGCGATAGCCATCGGGCCCGTGCTGCAGGGCCTGAACAAGCCCATCAACGATCTCTCCCGTGGGGCCCTGGTCGAAGACATCGTGAACACGATCGCCATCACCGCAATTCAGGCGCAGGAAGAGACCGACGCATGAGCGCCATCCTCGTCGTCAACAGCGGATCGTCGTCCTTCAAGTACCAGCTGATCGATGTCGCGACCGAGGACGTGCTCGCCTCCGGTCTCGTCGAGCGCATCGGCGAGGACCTGGGCAGCGCGAGCCACACAGTCTCGGCCGCGGGCTTCGGCCACGCGCGCGAGGGTGAGCCGGCGCCGACTGTGCTCGAGGCCACCTACGACCGTGAGCTGCCGATCCCGGATCACACGATCGGTTTCGCCGTGATGCTCGAGGCGTTTGCTCAGAACGGTCCCTCCCTCAGCGACAAGCCTCCGGTCGCCGTCGGGCACCGCGTCGTGCACGGCGGGGCGCGGTTCTACGAGCCGACGCTGATCACTCCGCTGGTCGAGATCAACATCGACGAGTTGTCGGTGCTCGCGCCGCTGCACAATCCCGCGAACCTGCAGGGTATCCGCGCCGCGAAGCAGGCCTTTCCCGACATCCCGCACGTCGCCGTCTTCGACACCGCTTTCCACCAGACGCTCGCGCCGGCCGCGTACACGTACGCCATCGACCGCGACCTGGCGGAAGCGCATCGTGTCCGCCGCTACGGGTTCCACGGCACGTCGCACAAGTTCGTGAGCGAGGCGGCGGCGCACTTCGTCGGACGAGATCTCGCGGATCTGCGCCAGATCGTCTTCCACCTCGGCAATGGCGCATCGGTCACGGCGATCCGCGGGGGTCGTTCGGTCGACACCTCGATGGGCCTGACGCCGCTGGAGGGACTCGTGATGGGAACCCGCTCGGGCGACCTCGATCCCGCCGTGCTGATCCACCTGGCTCGGCGCGCCGGACAGAGCATCGACGACCTCGACGATCTCCTCAACCGGCGCAGCGGCCTCCGAGGTCTCGCGGGTGTGAGCGACATGCGCGACCTCGTGGCACGTCGAGATGCCGGGGACTCGGCGGCCGCGCTCGCGTTCGACGTGTACATCCATCGGGTCCGCGCCTACGCGGGCGCCTACCTCGCGCAACTCGGCGGCGTCGACGTCATCTCGTTCACGGCTGGCGTGGGCGAGAACTCCGTGGCGGTGCGTGCCGAGGCACTCGCGACGCTCGGCTTCGCGGGCGTGCAGATCGACCCCGAGCGGAACGCGGCACGCAGCCGAGGAATCCGCGTCATTTCAACGGATTCCTCGCCCGTGACGGTTCTCGTCGTGCCGACGAACGAAGAGCTCGAGATCGCCCGACAGAGCATGCAGGCCGTCAGCAGCTGATCTGCCTCGCACACGTGTCGCACGGGCGTGCACACCGCCAGTACGCTGAGATCGCGACGAGAGCGAGTGTCGTCCGAAATGCCTCTCACCCGCCATGCTTCTCACCCGTTCGTCGCCTGGAGGATCCGTGCCCGACGCTCTGCCCGATCTGTCCGCGTACGATGCCGTGCTCTTCGACCTCGATGGCGTGCTCACGCCGACCGCCGAAGTACACATGCACGCCTGGCAGACGATGTTCGAAGAGCTTTTCGCCGCGTGGGACATCACCCCGGCCTACACCGAGCGGGACTACTTCGAATACCTCGACGGCAAGAAGCGCTACGACGGAGTCGCGAGCCTCCTGCGCAGCCGCGACGTCGAGGTGCCGTGGGGTGATCCGTCCGATCCTCCGACCGCCGACACGGTGTGCGGCATCGGCAACCGCAAGAACGTCGTGTTCTCGGGAGTGCTCCGCTCGGAGGGCATCACCGCCTACCCCGGCTCGGTGCGTCTTCTCGACGCGTTGCAGGCGGCCGACACACCGATCGCCGTTGTTTCGAGTTCGAAGAACGCGACCGAGGTTCTGCAGGTCGCGGGTCTCACGGATCGCTTCCCCGTCGTCATGGACGGCGTCATCGCCGAGCGCGACAACCTGTCGTCCAAGCCCGCACCCGATGTCTTCGTCGAGGCCGCCCGTCTCGTCGGCGTCGAACCCGCGCGCGCCGCGGCCGTCGAGGATGCGATCTCGGGCGTCATGTCGGCTGCCGCCGGGGGATTCGGACTCGTGATCGGGGTCGACCGCGGCGTCGGAGCAGACGAGCTGTTGAAGGCCGGCGCGCACCTCGTGGTCACCGATCTCGGCGAACTCGTGCCCTGATCCGTTTTCTCCTCTTCTTTTTTCTGCTCGACCGGCGCTAAGGAGCACTCCCCGTCATGATCGATCGCGATCGGTTTCCCGTCGACCCGTGGCGCCTCATCGAGACCTCGTACTCGGAAGAGGACACGGGCGTCACCGAGACGCTCTTCGCGGTCGGGAACGGGTATCTGGGACTGCGCGGCAACCAACCCGAGGGACGCCGCGCTCACGAGCACGGCACTTTCATCAACGGGCTGCACGAGACCTGGCCGATCCGGCACGCCGAGCAGGCGTACGGCTTTGCCGAGGTCGGCCAGACGATCGTCAACGCCCCCGACGCCAAGGTGATGCGCGTCTACATAGATGACGAGCCGCTCTCGCTCGATGTCGCGGACGTCCGCGAGTACGAGCGTGTCCTGGACTTCCAGGAGGGGCTGCTCCGTCGCCACGTCGTGTGGTGCACGCCGTCGGGCAAACAGGTGCAGGTCGACTTCGACCGCATCGTGTCCTTCGACGAGAAGCACCTGGCGGTGATGCGACTGACCGTGACGGTCTTGAACGCCGACGCGCCCGTGACCATTTCCTGCCAGCTGATCAACCGGCAGGACGGCGAGGACGTCTACGGCGGTTCGGCCAAGCGTGCGAAGGCGGCGGGTTTCGACCCTCGCAAAGCGGAGCGGATCGGCGCCGAGCGCGTGCTGCTGCCGCAGGAGTACTGGCAAGAGGGCCATCGTTCGACCCTCAGCTACCAGGTCAACGAGTCGGGCATGACGGTCGCGGTCTCGGCCGACCACCTCATCGAGACGGAGAACGACTACGAGGCGCGGACGCTCATCGAGCCCGACATCGCCAAGAACGTCTTCCGGGTGCAGGCGAAGCAGGGCGTGCCGATCACGGTGACAAAGCTCGTCTCGTATCACTCGTCGCGCGGGGTTCCGGCTCGTGAGCTCGTCGATCGCTGCCGCCGCACGCTCGATCGCGCCGAGTTCGAGGGCGTAGAGACGATCTACACCCGTCAGCGCGAGTGGATGGATGCCTTCTGGAAGCGGTCCGATGTGCGCATCGGGGGCCATGACGACCTGCAGCAGGCGACGCGTTGGTGTCTGTTCCAACTCGCGCAGGCAGCGTCCCGCGCGGACGGTCAGGGTGTTCCCGCCAAGGGCGTCACGGGATCCGGATACAGCGGGCACTACTTCTGGGACACCGAGATCTACGTCCTGCCGTTCCTGACCTACACCTCGCCGCTCTGGGCACGCAATGCACTGCGGATGCGCGCGCTCATGCTCCCGGCTGCGCGTCGCCGCGCCTTCCAGCTCAATGAGGCCGGCGCGCTGTTCCCGTGGCGGACGATCAACGGCGAAGAGGCATCCGCGTACTACGCCGCCGGCACGGCGCAGTACCACATCAATGCCGACGTGACATATGCGCTGGCGAAGTACGTGCGCGGCACGGGCGACGTCGACTTCCTCTACCGCGAGGGCATCGACATCGCGGTAGAGACCGCACGGCTGTGGACAACGCTCGGCTTCTGGCGTGAGGGTGAGGGTGACGCGACGTTCCACATCCACGGGGTCACCGGTCCGGACGAATACACGACCGTCGTCAACGACAATCTCTTCACCAATGTGATGGCGCGGTTCAACCTGCGCTTCGCTGCGCGCACGGTGCGCGAGATGGAGCACGACGCTCCCGACGCCTACCGTCTCATGGTCGACCGCCTCGGTCTCGACCCACTCGAGGCGGAGGGCTGGGACCTCGCGGCCGAGGCTATGCACATCCCGTTCAGCCCCGCCCTCGGCATCCACCCTCAGGATTCTCTGTTCCTGGAGCGTGAGGTCTGGGATCTCGAGAACACCCCCGCGGATCGTCGCCCGCTCTTGCTGCACTTCCACCCGCTCGTGATCTACCGCTTCCAGGTACTCAAGCAGGCCGATGTCGTGCTCGCGCTGTTTCTGCAGGGCAATCATTTCTCGGCTGAAGAGAAGCTGGCCGACTTCCAGTACTACGACCCGCTGACGACCGGCGACTCCACGCTCTCGGCCGTCGTGCAGGCGATTCTCGCGGCCGAGGTCGGGTACCAGGACCTGGCGCTGGAGTACTTCGAGCAATCGATATTCGTCGACCTCGGCGACTTGCACCACAACGCGGCCGATGGTGTGCACGTGGCATCCGCCGGTGGGGTGTGGACCGCGCTCGTCTGCGGCTTCGGTGGTATGCGCGATCACTACGGTGAGCTGTCCTTCGACCCGCGCCTGCCCGAGTCGTGGCCGGAGCTTTCGTATACGCTGCGCTGGCACGACGCCCACCTGAACATCACGCTCACGCGCGACGCCATGGCGCTCAGTCTGGAAGAGGGAGAGGGCGATCCCATCGCGTTCTCGGTCCGTGGGCGTGAGTACGTCATCGCGCCGGGGGAGGAGCTCTCGGTGGAGCTCGCCGACCAGGGGCCCGTGCGCTCGGGGCGCCCGACGATCCAGCAGTTCGAGGACATCCGACGCGAAGACGGCACGCTGCTCTCGGCCTCGGTGCCCACCGTCTCGACCACGATTCCGACGCTCACGGGTCCGATCACGGTAGGCGGATCGGATGTCGCAGCCACGCCGTAGGCTGGGGGCGTGACCGCCGCCCTGTACCGCCGCTATCGACCCGAGACATTCGGGCAGATGATCGGTCAGGCGCAGGTCACCGACCCGCTGATGACGGCACTGCGCAACGACCGGGTCGGCCACGCATACCTGTTCTCGGGTCCGCGCGGCTGCGGCAAGACGACATCGGCCCGTGTTCTCGCGCGCTGCCTCAACTGCGCCGAGGGGCCGACCGATACGCCGTGCGGTGTGTGCCCGAGCTGCGTCGAGCTCTCCCGCGCCGGCGGGGGCTCGCTCGACGTCGTCGAGATCGACGCGGCATCCCACAACGGTGTCGATGACGCGCGCGACCTGCGTGAGCGAGCGATCTTCGCCCCGGCGCGCGACCGCTTCAAGATCTTCATCCTCGACGAGGCTCACATGGTCACGCAGCAGGGCTTCAACGCGCTGCTGAAGCTGGTCGAGGAGCCGCCCGATCACGTCAAGTTCATCTTCGCCACGACCGAGCCCGACAAGGTGCTCGGCACTATCCGCTCCCGCACCCATCACTATCCGTTCCGGCTCGTGCCGCCCGGCCCGATGCTCGAGTACGTCCAAGAGCTTTCGGCTCAAGAGGGTGTGCAGGTTGAACCGGGTGTGCTGCCCCTCGTCGTCCGTGCCGGTGGCGGGTCGCCCCGTGACACCCTGTCGCTGCTTGACCAGCTGATTGCGGGTTCGGACATCTCGGCAGAGTCCGGCTCCGCAACGGTCCGGTACGAACGTGCCGTTTCCCTGCTCGGCTACACCCACGCGGAGTTGTTGGACGAGGTCGTCGAGGCGCTCGCTGACCCCGACCCCGCAGCGGCGTTCGGTGCCGTCGACCGAGTTGTGCAGACCGGCCAGGATCCGCGGCGCTTCGTCGATGATCTGCTCGAGCGTCTGCGCGACCTGATCGTTGTCGAGGCAACGGGTCCCGCAGCGTCAGCCGTGCTGCGGGGTGTGCCTGTGGACGAACTCGAGCGGATGGGTCGACAGGCCCGTATCTTCGGCGGCGAACGTCTGTCCCGCGTCGCTGACCTGGTCAGCCGCACGCTCGACGACATGACGGGCGCGACGTCTCCGCGTCTGCAGCTCGAGCTGATGATCGCGCGCGTGCTCGCATCAGAAGTGGCGCCCGCGGCCGGGTCGACGTCCGGCTCCGGCGCGCCGCCGTCGGTGGCGCCGGCAGCGTCTTCGCAATCTGCGCCGGCACCTTCTGCGCCGGCACCTTCTGCAGCGGCATCGCCGGCGCCAGCAGTGTCCGTAGCTGTGCCGGCTGCCGCAGCGCCCACCGAGCCTGCGCCAGCTACGCCGACCGCACCCGAGCCGTCGGCTGCGGAACCGGCCCGCCCTCGCCCGACCGGACCCGTGACGGTAGCTATGCTCCGCGACGCCTGGCCCGAGGTCCTTTCGACACTCGAGGACATCAGTCGCACCTCATGGCTTGTGGCGAGCAATGCCCGCGTCCACGCCTACGAGGGTGACGTGCTCACGGTGACCTTCCAGAGCCAGAGCGATGTGCAAAAGTTCCGCCAGCGCGGCGTCGCTGCCAACGCCAGCGAGGACCTGCGGACCGCGATCGACCGGGTCCTGGGCGTGCGGGTAAAGTTTCTCGCCCGCCTCGATGGCCCCGACCCTGCCCCGCCCGCGGACGAGCCGCCGCCCCCGGACGACGGTCCGCCCGATGACTCGCCGCCGGACGATCAGCCGCCCGCAGGATGGGTCGCCCGCGCTCCCGGGTCGGCCGCGCAACGTCCCGAAGCAGCAGCTTCAGCGCCGGTTTCGGGGTCTCGCTTGGCTGCCACTCCGACTCCGGCACCGGTGACGGAGTGGGCGGTCGTCGCGATACCGCGAACAGCGGATGAGCCGCCCGTCGCGCTCGGCACGCTACGCGCCCCCGCACAGCTCGCCGTCGATGATGAACCCGAAGAGGCGGTGGCGTCGCCGGCGCTCGCCGGGCGGACTGTGCCCGAGCGTGAGGGACAGGTGCTGAGTGTCGACGAGCCGCCGATGCCCGACGAGCCCGACGTCGATGTGCTCGGCCCGGGCTCGGCGCAGACCACTCCCGCCCCGGCGCGCGCGACGCCCGCAGCCGCAACGCGCGGCTCCGACCGCTACGGCGAGGCGGTCGTCCGCCAGGTTCTCGGCGCGACCTTCGTACGCGAGGAACGCTTCGAACAGCCCACGAGGTTCAGCTGATGTACGACGGAATTGTTCAAGACCTGATCGACGAGTTCGGTCGTCTGCCGGGCATCGGACCGAAGTCTGCTCAGCGCATTGCCTTCCATATCCTGCAGACGCCATCGTTCGACGTGAAGCGGCTCGCGACGCTTTTGGCCGATGTGCGCGAGCGCGTCCGTTTCTGCGAAGTCTGCGGCAACGTGTCCGAGCAGGACCGCTGCAGCATCTGTCGTGACCCGCGGCGCAATCCCCAGGTCATCTGTGTCGTCGAAGACGCGAAGGATGTCGCGGCCATCGAGCGTACGCGCGAGTTCCGCGGGCTTTACCACGTCCTCGGCGGGGCGATCAGCCCGATCGATGGCGTGGGCCCCGACGATCTGCGTGTCACCGAACTGATGACGCGTCTCGCCGACGGTACCGTGCAGGAAGTCATCCTCGCGACGAACCCGAACCTCGAGGGTGAAGCAACCGCGACCTACCTGAGTCGGCTCCTGCTGACGCTGCAGCTGCGCGTCTCGCGTCTGGCCTCGGGCCTGCCGGTCGGTGGCGATCTCGAATATGCCGACGAGGTCACCCTCGGTCGTGCGTTCGAGGGTCGACGGACCCTGTAGCGGGAACAGATCGCGGGGTCCTCCCGACGCATCCGGTTCAGCGGAGGACTTCGACGAGCACGATCCACGAGATCAGCAATGCGACCGGGATCGCGACGATGGCCCCGACGGCTACCACAACGAGCCCTGCCGGCTCGCCCGCGATCAGCATTGCCGATCCCACGGCGTAGATCGCGGCGGGCAGGAAGTTGATGGCGGCACGCGGCACCTTGAAGCGGTTCTGCGGATCGGTGTCCTGGGTGATCGCACGCGCCGCGTGCGCGTTGAACACCATCGCGATCAGCGCCGAAACGAGCACCGCGGCCCCATAGGCGACAAAGGTGATCTCCGGGAACAGGGCCAAAGCGGAAGCCGTGATTGCGAGCACGAGCGTCGCGATTCCGGCGGCCAGGCGCGCAGTCAGAGAGCGCGATTTCACGATCTCTGCGATGTTGACGCTCGCCGCCACGATCACGAGGCCGGCCAGAGCCGCGGTCGCTCCGAGGATGCCGAGATTGAACTCGTTCCAGCCGAGGTCATCGAGAGTCATGCCCGCACTTTAGCGCGCTGCCCTAACGGCGCAGCCGAGCGCGGGCGCGAACGACGCCGCCGAGGGAGGCGCGCACCGGCTGCCCGAGGTAAATCCCCAGGGAGGCGCCGACGGCGAGGCTCACGCCGATCACTCCCGCCGCGGCCAGAGTGCCGAAACCCTCGAGCATGATCTGCGGATCGTCGCCGGACTCCACGATGCCGAGCAGACCGCGGAAGACTGCTGCCCCGGGCACCATCGGCAGGATCGCCGCAGTGGTGATGGCGACCGCGGGTACGTGCAGGCGATAGGCGGCGAGGACGCCGACGAAGCTGCCCGCGAACGCGCCGACACCGCTGGCCGCCGCGATCTCGAGACCGACGCCGGAGGCCGCGAGGAAGCCCAGCCAAGCCACGACGCTCAGAACGGCGCTGACCACGACGATCCGCAGTCCCGCTCCGTTGAAGACGGCGACCGCGATGGCGATCAGCGCGGCGCCCGCGAACTGAAGCGGTACGGGTCCGAGCGGTAGTGCGGCGCTCGGCGGTTCCATCGCGTAGCCGAGCACACGCGCAGTCTGCAGTCCCGCGAGGATCCCGAGCACGACACCGAGCGTCTGGGTCATGAGCTCGAGGATGCGGCCGGTCGCGGTCAGCGCGAAACCGTCGATCGCGTCCTGTGCGGCGCCGACGACGGTGAGCCCGGCCAGCATCAGCACGACCCCCGGAGGCGACGATCACCGAGGGCCGGACGCTGTCGCCGCCGGGTATCGAGGTCATCGCCAGGAGAGGAGTGAGCGCGGCGACGAGAGTCAGCACGAGAGCGGCGGCGATCTGACTGAAGAAGTACGGAACCGCGGCGCGCGAAAGCAGGGCCTGCGTGACCGCGGCGGCCCCCGCAGCGAAGAACGCCACAGCAACGGTGAGTGGGCCCGCTCCGAACATCACCGCGACACCCACGGCCAGAGTGGCCTGGGCGATGATGACGACTCCGGGACCGTAGCGGAAGGGCGAGCGTCGGATCTCGCGCAGCAGGGTTCGCGCGTCCGCGAGTTCGAGTCCGAGTGCGATCTCGGCGACCAGGGAGTGCAGGCGCCGGAGCTTGTCGTGGTCGGGCGCCGTCTGACGCACGACCCGAAGCAGAGTGAAGGGACGGGGCGCGCCACTGCGGTGGTGCGAGGCGGTGATGGAGTTATAGGTCACGTCGACATGCACCGGGCTGAGTCCGTAGGCCGCGCTCACTCGAACGATCGTCGCGGTGCCGTCGCTCGCCGAAGCGCCCGTCGCCAGCATCGTCTGTCCGATTCGCACGGCGAGGTCAAGGATCCCGACGGCCATCGCATCGTCGATTACGGGAATCGCTTCGGTCGCGGTGTCGGCGGGAACCTCGCCTCGGATGAGCCCGCCGAGCGAGGGCAGGAGTCGGCGAAGATACTGGCGCATGGCCTATCGATCGTAGTAGCGGTCGGAGCATCCGTAAGATAGTTCGTCGGGCGCGGCATCCGAGCGCTCCTCATCCCCGGGAGTTTCATCGTGGCGCTGATCGTGCAGAAGTACGGTGGCTCGTCCGTCGCGGACGCAGAGAGCATCAAGCGCGTCGCCAAACGCATCGTCGATGCGCGGCGTGCCGGCGACGACGTGGTTGTCGCGGTCAGCGCGATGGGCGACACCACCGATGAGCTTCTGGACCTCGCCTCGCAGGTCGCGCCGATTCCCGCACCGCGCGAACTCGACATGCTGCTCTCGAGCGGTGAGCGCATCTCGATGGCGCTGCTCGCCATGGCGATCCACTCGATGGGCTTCGAGGCGCGATCGTTCACGGGCAGCCAGGCGGGAATGATCACGGATGCCACGCACGGCGCCGCTCGCATCGTCGATGTCACTCCCGTGCGTCTGCGCGAGGCCCTCGACGAGGGAGCGATCGTCATCGTCGCCGGTTTCCAGGGCTTCAACCGCGACACCCGTGACATTACGACCCTCGGCCGCGGAGGTTCCGACACGACCGCGGTCGCCCTCGCTGCGGCGCTGAAGGCGGACGTGTGCGAGATCTACAGTGACGTCGACGGCATCTTCACGGCGGACCCGCGCATCGTTCCCCGCGCACGCAAGCTCAACACCGTCACGACGGAAGAGATGCTGGAACTCGCGGCCAACGGTGCAAAGGTGCTGTACATCCGCGCCGTCGAGTACGCGCGTCGGCATGGCGTGCTCATCCACGCACGATCGACGTTCTCATCGTCCGAGGGCACCTATGTGCTCGACGAGAAGCGCCACGCGGCGCTGCAGCAGCAAGGAGATGGCATGGAAGAACCCATCGTCGCGGGTGTCGCGACCGACCTCGGCCAGGCCAAGATCACGGTCATCGGGGTTCCCGATGTGCCCGGCAAGGCGGCCGAGATCTTCAAGATCGTCGCCAAGTCCGGCGCGAACGTCGACATGATCGTGCAGAACGTCTCCGCTGCGGCGACGGGCCGCGCCGACATCTCGTTCACGCTGCCCAAGGCGGATGCCTCGCTCGCGCTCAAGGCCCTCTCCGGGGAGCAGGGCTCCGTCGGTTTCGAGAGCCTCGTACACGACGATCAGATCGGCAAGCTCTCCGTGGTGGGGGCTGGGATGCGTACCCACTCGGGCGTCTCCGCGACGCTGTTCGAGGCGCTGAGCGTACTCGGAGTCAACATCGAGATGATCTCGACCTCCGAGATCCGCATCTCGGTCGTCGTCCGTGCGGACGACCTCGCCGAGGCGGCGCGCGTCGTGCACAGCGCCTACGGGCTCGACGGCGAGATCGAGGCAACCGTGCACGCCGGCTCCGGCCGCTGACCCGCCCGCACCTTCCGCGACCGCGTCCCACTTTTTGGGGCGTATGTCCCACTTCGGCCCGCTTCAGCGCACCTAAAGCGAGCCAAAGTGGGACATGGCAGGGCGTGATGTCCAGCTATTTTTCCGTCCCGAGGCCCATAGCAGTTGAAAGTGGGACATGCCGGGGAGGACGCCTCGGAAGCACCTCGGTAGAATCGTCCCAATCCACGCCCCGAAGAAAGTTTCATCATGACCCGCATCTCAGATTCCGGACTTTCCGTCGCCGTCGTCGGCGCCACGGGACAGGTGGGCACGGTGATGCTCGAGATTCTCGCCGAGCGTTCGTTCCCGATTCGTGAGCTGCGTTTGTTCGCCACGGCCCGCTCGGCGGGCACGTCGCTCGAGTTCGGCGGACACAGCATCGTGGTCGAGGATGTCGCGACCGCTGACCCCGCGGGCATCGACGTCGCCCTGTTCTCGGCCGGTGCGACCGGCAGTCGCGCGCACGCCCCGCGGTTCGCTGAGGCCGGCGCCGTCGTGATCGACAACTCCAGCGCCTGGCGCATGGACCCCGAGGTGCCGCTCGTCGTGAGCGAGGTCAACCCGCACGCGATCGCCGAGGCGCACAAGGGCATCATCGCGAACCCGAACTGCACCACTATGGCTGCGATGCCGGTGCTCAAGGCGCTCCACGCCGCGGCGGGGCTCGAGCGCCTGATCGTCAGCACCTACCAAGCCGTCAGTGGCTCGGGCATCGCCGGTGCCGAGGAACTGCTCGGACAGGTCGAGGGCGTGCTCGCACAGGGCGACACCCTGCGGCTCGTGCGCGACGGATCGGCCGTCGACTTCCCGCAGCCGGAGAAGTACATCGCCCCGATCGCGTTCGACGTGATCCCCTTCGCCGGCAACCTGGTCGACGACGGCGACAACGAGACCGACGAAGAGAAGAAGCTCCGCAACGAGAGCCGCAAGATCCTCGAGCTGCCCGACCTGCGCGTCGCGGGCACCTGCGTCCGCGTCCCGGTCTTCACGGGTCACTCGCTCAGCATCAACGTCGAATTCGCGAACGAGATCACGCCCGCGCGCGCACGCGAGGTGCTCTCGGATGCCCCGGGTGTGCAGCTCGAAGAGGTTCCCACCCCCCTCCAGGCCGCGGGCAAGGACCCGAGCTTCGTCGGACGCATCCGTGCCGACCAGTCGGCTCGCCGAGGGTCGCGGACTCGTGCTCTTCATCAGCAACGACAACCTGCGCAAGGGCGCTGCGCTCAACGCCGTGCAGATCGCGGAGCTGATTGCGGCTGGCCTGACCGTCGACGCCTGAGTGGTCGCCCAACGCTTGCCGGGGCGTAAGAACCGTCGACTTTTCGCTATCGGCGATGCCCTGACGTCCGAGCGTCCGGACCCACAGAACTAGACTTGTCCGGTGAGCGAAACAGTCGACGTCGTGCTCATCGGTGGCGGCATCATGAGCGCCACCCTGGGCACCCTCCTGCATCAACTCGAACCGGACTGGAAGATCGTTCTGGTCGAACGACTCTCGGATGTCGCGCTCGAAAGTTCGAACGCGTGGAACAACGCGGGCACCGGCCACGCGGCCCTCTGCGAGCTCAACTACATGCCGCAGGCGTCCGACGGATCCGTCGACCCCGCCAAGGCCGTCTCGATCAACGAGCAGTTCCAGCAGAGCCGTCAGTTCTGGGCGAACCTCGTCGAGCGCGGTGTGCTGAGCGAGCCGAAGACATTCATCAACGCCACACCGCACATGACTTTCGTGCGCGGCGAGAAGGATGTCGAGTACCTGCGCCGCCGCTACGAGGCTCTCAGAACGCAGCCCCTGTTCGCGGGCATCGAATACAGCGAAGACTCTCGCGTGATCAACCAATGGGCACCGCTGTTGATGCAGAAGCGCCGGAAGAGCGACGAGCCCTTCGCAGCGACGCGCGTTCCCGCGGGCACGGACGTCGATTTCGGTGCGCTCACCCACCAGCTGATCGATCATCTGCGTGACGACGGAGTCGAGGTCATCACCGACCGCGAGGTCCGCAATCTGAAGCGTCAGAAGGACGGGACGTGGCTCGTCAAGACCCGCAACCGGTTGGGGCGAACGCCCGGCGAGATCAACGCGAAGTTCGTCTTCGTGGGTGCGGGCGGGTGGGCGCTCAAGCTCCTCCAGCGTTCGGGTATCCCCGAGATCTCCGGCTACGGCGTCTTTCCGATCGGCGGGCAGTGGCTCAAGACCTCCAACCCCGAGCTGATCGCCCAGCACCGTGCCAAGGTGTACTCCCAGGCATCCGTCGGCGCACCGCCCATGTCGGTTCCGCACCTCGACACACGCGTCGTGGACGGCGAGGCATCCCTGATGTTCGGTCCGTTCGCGACGTTCAGCCCGAAGTTTCTCAAGAACGGTTCCGTGTTCGATCTGGTGACGCAGATCCGGCCGGCGAATCTGCTGCCGATGCTGAAGGTCGCTGTCGATAACCCCGGTCTCTTGAAGTACCTGATCGCCGAGCTGCTGAAGAACCATGGCAAGAAGATGGATTCGCTGCGCGAGTTCGTGCCGACGGCAAAGGACGAGGACTGGCAGCTGCTGAACGCCGGCCAGCGCGCTCAGGTCATGAAGAAGGACCCGAAGAAGATCGGCGTGCTGCAGTTCGGCACGGAGGTCGTCGCGGCGAAGGATGGTTCGATCGCCGGTCTGCTCGGAGCGTCGCCGGGTGCATCCACCGCCGTCTCCATCATGCTCGGGCTGTTGCAGACCTGCTTCCCCGACCGCATCGATCAGTGGAAACCGGAGCTTCGCGAGCTGATTCCCAGCTACGGCGAGACGCTGAACACCCGTCCCGATGTCGCGCGGGTCACGATCGAAGAGACCGCGGCGGCGCTCGCCATCACGGCCGTCTGATCTGGCTCCGACCCAGCTTCCGTAGACTCTGCGCGTGGCAAAACTGTACTTCCGCTATGGCGCGATGAACTCCGGCAAGTCGACCGCGCTCTTGCAAGCCGCGTACAACTACGAAGAGCGCGGCCAGCGGGTGCTGCTCGCCAAACCGGCGATCGACACGAAGGCCGACGACCAGATCGCGTCGCGCCTGGGGGTTTCGCGAACCGTCGATTTTCTCATCGAGCCCGAAGCCGATGCGGGTGGGCTGTTCCGTGCGGAGCGCGAGCGCTCGCGTGCCGGGACGGGTGTGGATGTCTCGTGCCTCCTGATCGACGAGGCCCAGTTCCTGACGCCCCGCCAGGTCGACGACCTGTTCCGCATCGCGATACACGATGACATCCCCGTTCTCGCCTACGGCATCCGATCCGACTTCCTGACGGCCGCGTTCCCCGGTTCGCGACGATTGCTCGAGATCGCCCATACCCTCGAAGAGTTGAAGACGATCTGCCGCTGCGGTCGGAAGGCGGTGTTCAACGGGCGGGTCATCGACGGTCGGTTCGTGTTCGACGGCGACCAGGTCGCGATCGACGAGGCCGGCGAACGCGCGGAGCATGTCGTGACGTACGAATCGCTCTGCGGTGCCTGCTATCTAGAGGAGTCGGGCGACCGGCTCAGCAGGTAGCGGCAATGGACGACGCGCCGCCCGGTTTAGGCTGAGAGCATGCGTGTTCTTCTCGCCGGCGGTGCCGGTTATATCGGTGCCCACACGGCCGTCGCACTGCTCGATGGCGGACACGAGGTCGTCCTGCTCGACGACCTCTCGGGCACCCACGCCGAGGCGGCTGCGCGCGTCGAGAAGATCACCGGGTGCCCCGCGCCGCTCGTGATCGGCGACGCCGCCGATGACGCGGTTGTCGAGCGTGCCTTCGACGAGTTCGGTCCCTTCGACGCGATCCTGCAGTTCGCGGCACACAAGGCGGTCGGCGAATCGACGCAGAAGCCGCTGCAGTACTACGCCAACAACCTGGGCACGACCTTCGCGCTGCTGCGGGTGGGGCTGGCCCGAGGCATCCGCTCCTTCGTCTTCTCGAGCACCGGTACCGTCTACTCCGAGCCGGAGGACCTGCCGTTCCGCGAGACGTCCCGTACGAGCATCGATCTCTCGAACCCGTACTCGAAATCGAAGCGGATGAATGAGGTCGTCCTCGAGGACGTGGCCCGGGTCAACCCCGAACTCGACGTCACGGTGCTGCGGTACTTCAACCCGGTCGGTGCGCACGAGAGCGGGCTGATCGGCGAGGACCCGGCGGGCATCCCGAACAACCTCATGCCGTATGTCTCGCGCGTCGCGATCGGTTCGCTCGAGCGCATCGGCGTATTCGGGAACGACTACGACACACCCGACGGCACGGGCCTGCGGGACTACATCCACGTCGTCGATCTCGCCGAGGGGCACGTCGCGGCGCTCGAGCAGGCGAAGCCCGGATACGCGGTCTACAACCTGGGGACCGGCGAGCCGGTCAGCGTGCTCGGCCTGATCGCCGCCTTCGAGAAGGCTGTCGGACACGAGTTGCCCAAGGAGTTTCTCGACC
Organism: uncultured Actinomycetota bacterium; assembly: GCA_963740165.1. Lineage (GTDB taxonomy): Bacteria > Actinomycetota > Actinomycetes > Actinomycetales > Microbacteriaceae > Microbacterium. Next base: position 140,543 of record CAVUDC010000005.1, read on the forward strand.
GGCGACCCGGCGATGTCGCGGCAACGTACTGCGACCCCGCCAAGGCGGCCGACGAGCTCGGCTGGACCACGCGGCTCTCGATCGACGACGCCTGTCGTGACTACTGGCGCTGGCAGCAGCAGAACCCGCAGGGCTACGCCTCTTAGCGCTTGCGTCGTTTCGTCTCGCTACGCTCGCTCAACGACCGGGGCGCTCCTGCGAGGGGGCAGTGGCACGAGCATTGACGTCGACTTCTGATACTCGGCGTACGCCGGATACTTGCTCGACGTGATTGCCTCGGTGAAGATCGTCGAGCCGATGAACAATACCGTCAAGAGGACGGCCCCGATGATCGACCAATTGATCACGCCGCCCCAGAAGCCGAGTCCCGCTGCTACTGCTGCGGTCGCGCCGATCGCATAGAACGCCCACCATTGGGCCTGTTCGAAGAAGAAGTTCGGGTGCCGGCTGAAGCGGAAGAGCCCTGTGGTGAGGAATCCCTCGCCGAGTTGACCGCCCGCCCGGGCCTTGGCGCGATGGAAGTTCCACTGCTGCTGGTCCGCAACGGTCTCGCCGAGCAGCAGCACGAGAAAAAGGATGGCGAACGCTGCGTCCCACGCTCCGAGAGGCGCGTCGTACTGCCATGCGACCTGGGCGGGCAGGGTGATCAGCACCAGAAGGGCGTTCTGGTACAGCACGATGAAGAACAGGTTGAACAGCTGGAACTGCCAGGGCTTCATGCGTCCGCGCAGAATCGCCCAGCGGTAGTCCTCCATGCCGGAGTATCCGCCCTTGCGGGCGAAGTTGAACGTCAAGCGGGCACCCCACGCCGTGACGAGCGCGGCCATGACAACGAGGCGCGACGCATCTTTACCCTCGGCCAGCGCGGCACCCGCGAAGATCCAGACATACGCGATCGGCACGATCGACCAGATGCGGTCGACCCACGAGGTGTCCTTCGTGATCAGCGACAGGATCCAGCAGGCGGCGCTGACAGCGGCGGCGACGATGACGACGAGAATGAGCGGTTCCACGGCGTCAGCATAGCTCCGGCTACCGAATCGGTAGCGTCGGAAGGAGCGCGTCGAGGTACTCGACTGTCTCTTCCCACCCGTCGACCGCGTGGCAGGGTACTCCGAGCGCGAGCACGGGGTAGTCGTTGCCATCCGGGTCGAGCCGATCGCCGACGAAGAGCATCTCACCGAGGGGGATGCCGGTGTGCTCGGCGAGCCGCGTCATCGCCATAGGCCTTGTCGATGCCGCGGTGTGTGATGTCGACCGACGTCGAACCGCCCGATCGCACCTCGAGGTCGGGAATGCGGGCGGCGACAGCGTCGCGGAGGGCGGACTTGCGGGATCCCGTCGGGTCCCAAGCGACCTTCGCCTCGAGAGGCGCTCGCTGACCGAGGGCGGAGAAGGTGATCTGCGATCCGCGATCTTCGAGGATGTCGCCCCACGGCTGCGACTCCCACAGTCCGAGTCGTCGGGCCTCGTCCTCGACGGCCGAGATGGCGCGCGTCTTCTCGTCATCGGTGAGGGAGTGCGCGTAGATCGTGTCGATCTGGCCGCTCGCGTCGAACCGGTAGTACTGGGTGCCGCAGGTGGGCATCAGGTGCATGTGCGCGAGTGCTTCGCGCGAAGCATTCGGAAGACGTTCAACGACCTGGCTGCGGAACTGGCCGAGTTGACCGCCGGAGATGATCGCGACCTCGACACGCTCGGCGAGAGCGAGAAGATGTACGCCGATCGCGTCCGGGATCGGGCTCTTCGAGGGAGCGAGCGTGTCGTCCAGGTCGAAAGCGACGAGTCGGATCTTCGCGATTGCGTCGGTCATCGTGCTCCAGGTTCGATTCGGGAGAGGAACGAAGAAGGAGGGTCGCCCGTGGCGACCCTCCTCATCTGTCGGGGTGACAGGATTTGAACCTGCGGCCTCGTCGTCCCGAACGACGCGCGCTACCAAGCTGCGCCACACCCCGTGGCAACCCTCCGAGTCTACCCGAACTCCCCGCTTCGCCCGAACCGTGTCACACGCGAGCGATCAAGGTCACCAGGGTGGCCTCGGGTCGGCAGGCGAACCGAACCGGAGCGTAGATCGAATGGCCGAGTCCAGCGCTCACGTTCAGAGGCACCTTGCGGCCGCCGCGTGCCCACGTGGAGAGGCCCCGTGCTTGCTTCAGGGGGACGTCGCAGTTGGCGACGAGCGCTCCGAAACCCGGAAGGCGCACTTGGCCGCCGTGGGTGTGGCCCGCGAAGATCGCCTCCGCTCCGCCATCCGTGAAGGTGTCCAGGACTCGTCGGTAGGGCGCGTGTGTCACGCCGATCGTGAGAACGCCCGACGTGGTTCCCTCTTCGCACAGGCTCTCGATCATCCCCGGGACGAGATCGAGGCGGTCGTCGTCGTGGTGGGCGTCGCCCACGCCGAATCCGTTGATCCGGAGGCCCGCCACATCGACTGCCCCGAACGTGTTGTTGAGATTCGTCCAGCCCAGGTTCTCCGTGAAGTAATGCTCCATGGCCGTGACATCGAGTCGCGGTGGGTTCTGCTTCCGGCGCGACGGGCCGAGAAAGTAGCGGAGGGGATTGCGGGGTGTGGGGCCGAAGCTGTCATTCGAGCCGTGCACAAAAAAGCCCGGCGTGCCGCGGAAGCCGGCGAAGGCCGCGCGCACACCGCGCAGCCCGTCGGTGTGGCCCATGTTGTCGCCCGTATTGACGATCAGGTCGGGTCGGAGGGACGCGAGTGAGGCTATCCACGCCTGCTTGCGACGCTGCCACGGGGCCATGTGGACGTCTGAGATGTGCAGCACACGGACGGGTGTCGAGCCCGCGGGCAGGATGGCCAGTTCGACCCGCCGGAGCGTGAACAGATACCGCTCGACGCCGATACCCCAGACCGCCGCGGCAGCGCCGAGCGCGCCCGCGGCTGCCAGGGCGCGCAGGCCCTGACGGGAACGCGGGGTCACGAGCAGGTGTCGCGCTCGAAGGTGATCGCCAGTTGCGCGTTGCGGTTCACGATCGAGCCCGCGCCGGGGGCGACCGAGGTGACGACGCCGGGTCCCGTGGCCCCTTCCTTCACGACACACGTCTCCGCGGGGTTGCGTCCGAACGTGCCACGGATGCTGTCAACCGCCTGCTGGCGATTCATGCCCACGACGTTCGGCACGGCGACGCCTTCGCCATTGCTCGGCGAGATCGTCACGGTCGTACCGCCGCTCACGCGGCCGGCTCCGGGATTCTGGCTTTCCACGGTTCCGGCGGCTTGCGTGCTGGTGACAGCGTCACCGACGACCACCGAGAACCCGGCTGCCTCGAGCGTTGCGACGGCCTGGTCGACCGACTGGCCGACGACGTTCGGTAGATCGATCAACACCTGCCTCGTGAGGTTCGAGTCGGGTGTCGCGAAGCGGTCGCCGCCATACTTGGCGTTCGCGGCGCCCTGCATGTCGGGCCAGATCGAATGGCGCATGCGCCAGAGGGAGTAGCCGTTTGCCGAATTGCGGTCGAGGCGCTGCTGTCCCTTGACGTTTCCCACCCAGACGACGGTCGTCACTTTGGTGCTGCTGCCGTCCATCCATGTCTGGTATTGCTCGTGGATACCGGTCTTGCCGAATACCGGGACGCCGTCGCCGATTCGGGAGGATGCAGCCGAACCGCCGTTGATGACACCCTCCAGCGCGAATGCTGCTGTCGACGCGACGGATTCGTCGAGGACGCGGTTGCAGGTCGTATCGGGGAGAGGAAGTGCCTCTCCGTCCGAGTTGTAGACCGCATCGATTGCCTTCGGGGGGCAGTAGACGCCGTTGCTCGCGATGGTCGCGTACGCGGCCGCCATGTCGATGGGGGCGATGTTCTTCGAGCCGAGGATGTCATACGGCACGTTGACGGCTTCGCTGATGCTCTCGTTGCCGATGTACGTCTTGTAACCGTTCGCGTACTCGACGCCGAGACGGTCGGCGATCTTGTTGGTGTCGCAGACGCTGACCTTCTCGCTCATTGCGAGGAAGCCCGTGTTGAGCGAGTCGGCGGTGAACTTCATCGGGGTGCCGTTGTAGCCGCCCACCCCCTCGAAGTTCTTCACCTCGCCGGAAGAAACGCGCTGAGTGCCGCCGTCGCAGTCGGTCAACACCGTGAAGTTCCGCTGGCGGCCGTTGATGACCTCGTTGACGGAATGGCCGTGTTCGAGCCAGTTCAGCAGGGTGAAGAGCTTGTAGGTCGAGCCCGGGTTGAAGCCGTTCGATCCACCGTTGACGTAACGGGTGTTGTAGTTGATCGAGGTGTACGACGCGTCAGCCGCCGACTGGTCCGCATCCTGCGTGTACTTGCGATTCTGCACCATCGACAACACACGCCCGGTGCCAACTTCGAGCTGCACGCCCGTTGAGCCGAGGTCGAGGTTGGGGTGAGTCGCCGGGACGATCGAGATGGCCTGCTCTGCGGCCGCCTGAAGATCCAGGTCGAGGGTCGTGTAGATCTTGAGTCCACCGCGGCGAAGAGCGTTGCTTCGATCATCAGCGGTCTCTCCGAACGCGACATCGTTGAGCACGATCGTTCGGACATAGTCGCAGAAGTACGCGGACCCGCCCGCCTGCTGGCAGCCTTGTACAGTCGGGTTGATGTTGGGGGTGATGACCTCGGCCTTGGCCGCGTCGTACTGCTCCTGGGTGATCTTGCCCTCGGTGAGCATCTGACGCAGGACATAGTTGCGACGATCCGTCGTGTCGACGTAGCCGTCCGCGGCACCGTTGCGCTCGCGCTCGGGCTTGTCGATGCGGTAGGTGTTCGGGTTCTGCACCATGCCCGCGAGGGTCGCGGCCTGCGAAAGTGTCAGGTCGGACGCGTTGACCCCGAAGTAATATTGCGCCGCAGCCCCCACACCGATGTTGAGCCCCCCGAAGTTGGCGATGTTCAGGTATCCGAGCAGAACGTCGTTCTTGGAGTAGCGCTGCTCAAGGGCGATTGCGTAGCGCATCTCCTGGATCTTGCGCTGATATCCCTCAACGCCCACGCTTCTCGTGGCGTCATCCCAGCACGCCAGAAGCTCCTCTTGCGTGGGTGCTTCCTTCTCGCACCTCTGCACCAGGACGTTCTTGACGTACTGCTGGCTGATCGAGGATCCACCCTGCGTTTGGCCTCCCTGCGCGTTGCTGAGCAGCGCGCGGGTGGTGCCGATGAGGTCGACTCCGCCGTGTTCGTAGTAACGGGGGTCTTCGCTCGAGAGAATCGCGTCGTACATGACGGGCGCAATCTGCTCATAAGTGACGGGCACGCGGTTCTGGTCGTAGAAGCGGGCAAGTAACACTTCGCTGCCGTCGCTCTGCTTCGCGTAGATCTCGCTCTGCTGCATCAGATCGTCGATCTCGAGGTAGCTCGGCATGTTGTCGAACATCGTGATCGCGCTCGACGCTGCGGCGCCCGATACGGCGATGGCCGGCGTAACGGTGGCGGTCACCAAGAGGCCAGCGACTGCGCTCAGGCCTACGAGGCCGGCGAGTCCGCCGAGCACGCCCGTAGCCGTCCGATTCTTATCAGGCATAGGGTTGATCGTAAGGGAGTTAGCTGAGCGATGACCGAAACACCTCGCGCGTGCCTCCCGTTCGGAAACGATCCGACCACCGCGATCTCGGGAGTGCGATGACCACCTGGGAGTACCTGACTACTCCGCTGCTGATTCACAACACGGCAGCGATTCTGAACAACTGGGGCAAGCAGGGCTGGGAGCTGGTGCAGGTCGTCGCCGGGCCCGAGGGTGGCCTCGTTGCGTACCTCAAGCGTCCCGTCGGAGGATCGGATGCCTCGGGCAACGCCGGCCTTGCCGCCGCGGCCGAAGCCTCCCGCCAATTCGAAGGACAGTGACTCCGTGAGCGTTTCTGCGAAACTCGCCGAACTCGGCATCGAGCTTCCCTCCGTCGTGCCGCCCCTCGCGGCGTACGTGCCCGCCAAGGTGCACGGCGGCCTGGTCTACACCGCTGGCCAGCTGCCCTTGATCTCGGGCAAGCTTTCCGCGGCAGGCAAGGTCGGCGAGGGGCCGGGTCTCGTCTCGGGGGCCGACGCCCAGTCCTACGCGCGTCAGAGCGCCCTCAACGCCATCGCGGCTGCGGCTGCGGCCGTTGGTGGCGTCGACAAGCTCACGGGCGTCGTCAAGGTGACGGGGTTCGTGGCATCGGTGCCCGACTTCCTCGGTCAGCCGGGCGTCATCAACGGCGCGAGCGAGGTCCTCGGCGAGATCTTCGGCGACGAGGGCAAGCACGCTCGCTCGGCCGTGGGCGTGACCGTGCTGCCGCTCGACAGCCCCGTCGAGGTCGAGGTCATCTTCTCGCTGGTCTGAGCCTCGTGTGTGATCCTCAGCCCGTGAAGCGGGCGAGGAACGCCCGGGTGCGCGCCTCGCGCGGTGTGCCGAGGACCTCTGCGGGCGTGCCCTGCTCGAGCACGCGTCCTTCGTCGAGGAACAGCACGCGGTGCGCGACGTCGCGGGCGAACGCCATCTCGTGGGTCGCCATGAGGATGGTCGTGCCTTCTTCCGCGAGCGCTCGCACCAACTCGAGCACCTCACCGACCAGCTCGGGGTCGAGCGCGGAGGTGATCTCATCCAGCAGCAGAACCTCGGGGTCGGTGGCGATCGCCCGGGCGATCGCCACGCGCTGTTGCTGACCGCCGGACAGGCGGTCGGGGTGTTCGGCAGCCTTGTCGGCGAGCCCGACGCGCTCGAGGATCGCGCGGCCACGGGCCTCGGCATCCGCTCTCTTCTCGCGGCGCGCGACCCGCGATGCCAGTGTGACGTTGTCGAGCACCGAGAGGTGAGGGAAGAGGTTGAAGCCCTGGAACACGAACCCGAGACGTGAGCGAACGGCGTTCGCCTGCACCCGCGGGTCGGAGATGTCTTCGCCCGCCAGGAGAATCCGGCCGTCATCGATCGGTTCGAGCAGATCCAGGCAGCGCAGAAGGGTCGACTTGCCGGATCCGCTGGCCCCGATCACGGCGACCACCTCGTGTTTCGCGAGATCGAGGGATACGCCCCGCAGCACCTCTTTCTTCTGGGGTCCGTCGCCGAACGACTTCCAGAGATCGATTGCCGACAGCAGCGCGGTCACAGCAGCGCCCCCGTCTGTTCGCGCGCGCGGAGCCGTGCCGCATACCAGTCGGTGAGTCGGATGGTGGGGATGGCGAGCAGGATGAACAGGATGCCCGCGACGATGTAGGGCGTGAAGTTGTACGTTTGCGCGCCTTCGATCCTGGCCGCGAGTACGGCGTCGGTCGCTCCGAGAATCGAGATGAGCCCGACATCCTTCTGCATCGCGACGAAGTCGTTCATGAGCGGCGGGGTAATGCGCCGGAACGCCTGGGGGAGCACCACGCGGCGCAGGGTCTGCGGATAGCTGAGCCCGAGTGCCCGCGCCGCGAGCCGCTGCGACGGATGAACGGATTCGATGCCCGCACGGATCACCTCCGACACGTACGCGGAGTACGTCAGCGTGACGGCGATGGTGCCGAGGTAGAGCGGATCGATCCGCACGTTCGTGATCGTCGGCAGTCCGAATCCGACGAGGTACAGCACGATGATGAACGGCAGACCACGGAAGATGTCGGTGTAGGCGGCGGCGATGGCGCGCAGCGGCAGAAAGAGGGGCCCCTGCAGCGTGCGCAAAAGCGCAATGAAGAGCGCCAGGGCGGACACGGTGATGACCGACAGGCCGAGGACCTGGAGGTTGAGAAGGAACCCGTTCCAGACAGCCGGAAGGGCGTCCCAGGCGATCGCGGGATTGAAGAACGCCTGCTGCACCCCGGCCCAGCCCGGCGTGTTGATGACCGTCGCCCAGACGATGAGCGCGAACGCCACCGACGATGCCACCGCGACGAGCACCGAGCGCCGAGACTGGCGTGCTCGGTATGCACGGCGCTCGAGTTCGAGCCCGCTGGGGGAGTGGACGCTCACGGCTCGACGGTACCCGAGAGACGGCGGGTGACCCCGCGGCGCCTCACTGCAGCAGTGTGACGCCCTGGCCCGCGCCGAGCCATTCGTCGGTGATCTCGGCGAGCGTGCCGTCCTCGCGCAGCTTGTCGAGCGCCGCCGAGACGCGCTCGGTCAGCGCCGAGTCCTTGGGCAGCACGACGCCCCATTCATCCGGGATGCCTCCGGCGGGCAGCTCTCCGACGATGAACGAGTCTTCGATGTACATCGCGGTCGCGAGGTACGCGGTGGGCAGGTCGATCACGAACGCGTCGATCTGGCCCGCGTTCAGGGCGGCCACGACATCCTCGTTCGATCCGAACATCTGCGGCGCCGTGGCGGGCTCCACGACCTCCTGGAGCGTCTGCGCGCTCGTCGAACCGGCCATTGCACCGATCGTGAGGTCCTTGAGTCCGTCGATCGAGTCCACTCCGTCGGCCGCGCCGCCCTCGACCGCGACGATCGCCTGGCTCGCGGAGTAGTACGGGGTGGAGAAGTCGACCGCCTGCTTGCGCTCGTCGGTGATCGTGTACTGCTGGATGTTGAAGTCGAAGTTCTTGGGCCCCGGCGCGATCGCGGCCTCGAAGCTCGTGCGCACCCACTCGACGTCCTCGGGCGCGAAGCCGAGCTCCTCGGCGATGGCGTAGGCAACTGCTGCCTCGAATCCTTCGCCCGACGAGGGGTCGTCGTCGATGACGTACGGGTAGTACGCGATGTCGCCGGTCGCGATCGTCAGTTTGCCCGGGGTGACGTAGCCCGCGTCCGGGTCGCCGGAGGCGCCGCCCTCGCCGGATCCGCCCGCACAGCCCGCGAGGACGAGCGCGGCGACCGTGATTCCGGCGGCGAGAGTGAGCAGACGGGATCGCGACATGTTGTCTCCAAGGCGAGGGGATGTGCCCGGACGCTGTGGGCCGGTGCGCTTCTATTCTCGCTGTCGTCCGATCGAGCCGGCGCACGCGGCGACGGATTGTTACACCGAGTCCGAAATTGATGCGTGAGCCAGGCGGGATTGGATTTCGACGAATTTCGTTTTACGATATTCGCATGAGTGAGCGAGAGACGATCAGGGGTGAGGTCGTCACCGAAGAGCAGATCGCCGCATGGGCTGCCGAAGTAGAAGTCGGCTACGACGTCGAGGTGCTCAAGAGGCGGGGGCGGGGCCGACCGGGGCGCGGTGCGGATCCGTCGCAGGTCGTCGCCCTACGTCTGACGAGCGATGAACTCCAAGCACTCGATGCTCGCGCGGAACGGGAGAAAAAGTCGCGTTCTGAACTCATTCGGGAGGCAATTGCGGCGTACGCCGCGTGAAAGTTCACGACTCCGCGCGCAAGTACGGCATCGGCGACGAAGACATCGTTCAGGCCGCGCGCGGGGCCGTTTGGGTCGAGCTGCTGGATGAAGAATCGCCAGCCTGCCGGCTACGACTGGGGTTCGACACGCGGCGGCCGACTTCTCGAGACCGTGGTTCTTGTCTTCGATAGTGGCAACGAACTTGTCATCCATGTGATGAGGGCGAGGCCCGATCTGGTGGACCTGCTGCCTTAGCTGTCGAGTGAGACAGTCGGGTCCAAGTCGGGAGCTAAGGCTCGTCAATCACCTCCCCGGCGGAGAACGCTCGATCTGCGAGATGCCGCAGGAGTTCGCTCCGGACCTCGGGTCGCGAGGGGTAGGTCGATACACGCCCGGGTTGGGTCGAGATACTTCGCGACTCCTGTCGGCTGTGGTTTGGGCGTACTCGCGGCCAGGACATCCGAGAACCGCGTCACGGTCACGTCCTCTACCTTGCATTTCGAGACATCCGGGTGGGCCCTGCGACCCTGCACGATACGCGCATGACGTTTCCGCCGCCGATTCGACGACTCGCGGCTCAGAATGGTGGCCTCGATGACGTATCGGGCACGAATCCGACCGCAATCGGGGGAGGCTTGTCGATGTACGAGTTGCCGCCGGGCGAGATCCACTCGAGTACGCCGCGGGGGTGATGGATGACCCGCCATGGTGTTTCGCCCTTCAGGGTGTGGTGTCGTCGGCAGAAGCAGGCGAGGTTGCAGTGCGACGTCTTTCCGCCGAGGGCATAGTCCTGCCCATGATCGACATCACATCGGTGTGCGGGCATGCGGCATCCGGGAAACCGGCAGTGGGGATCTCGAGCCCGTAGGTATCGGGTCAAATCCGCGGATCGTGTGTATCGGTCAACGGCGAGGACGCCGCCGGTGATGGGGTCGGCGAGTATTCGTTCCCACCCGGGGACATTCGCCGCCAAGATTCGGGCTGTGTCGATGTCGACCGGTGCTCGACCAACCAGTTCGGCCGGGTCGGTGGTCACGCCGGCGAGCGCGAGGGCGGGGACGGTGACGTTGACGATCGCGCGGATGGATGCCAGGCCGCCGAAACCATCGCCGAGTCCCTCGCCGGTTTCGGGGTTGATGGTGTGGGTGAGGACGATCTCGGCCAGCAGGTCGGCGCGGATCTGATCGAGCGTGCGGGGGTCGCGTTCCGGCTCCCTCTCGTTTCCGTCGACGTTGCCGTCTCCACTGTCGTGAGTTCCGCGCGCCGAGTCGGCTGCGTCGTCGCGAGCTTTGCGTGCCATCTGCGAGAGCATGTCGTGGATGCCGTAGACGGGCACGGCGGGCCCGCGTAGGACAAGTTCGGCCATGCCGTCGGCTTCGTCGCGAACCCACACGCCCCGCCCCTTGCGGGCCTCTTTGTGTCGCTCGGCGAATGTTGTCGGTTGGACCCGCTCGACGAGCCGGGCGAGCGACGCGTTCAGCCGGCCGGGAGTTGTCGATTCGGCCTGCGAGATCGCCTCCGACTCGAAGACGGCGCGGATGCCTTCGTCAGAGAGCTTGGTTCCGTGATCCACGATCACGCGGACATGCCCCAGCGCGATTCGCCCGTCGGACAAAGCCGACAGCGTCTCGGCGAACCGTGTAGAGATCGTGTAGGCGTCGTCGAGTCGACGCTGCACGGTGCGGTCGGACTGGTTGACCCGCACCGCCAATTCGGCTGCGATCGCCCGCAACGGTAGCTCTGCGTCACGCGAACTCATTCGCGGCAATTCGGACATACGTTCGAAAGCTGTCTCAGCGGCCCGCGCAAGAACACGAACCACCTCAGCTTCCGCTGCCGCAACGGCGGCAACCGCGACTGCGTAATCCTCGGCCAATTCGGCGGCAACGACGTCGACGTCGTCACCCCGCAAGCCCGATGAATTCGTATTCATGTTCTATACTCTACGAACCTGCGCCGACATTTCGTCCCCGAAAAGTGCCCGATACGGCCTCACATCGAAACTTTGTTCGTTAGATCTCTCTCATGATTGGCGGGCTTCTCGCGAATGATGGAGAGCGCCGAACCCGAACCCGCGACCAACGGATCGAGAGCATGTCCCGCTCAAGGTCAGTGACTGCTACGGAGGTAGTGTGAAGACACCGTGGGCCCCGTGGGGCTCGAACCCACGCAGGTGCATATCTTGCCGTTGTCGATTGAAGGAAATCGTTGATTTCCCGCGGTTACCGGACCCCTCAAGTGACACTCAGAAACATCAAAATGCGTATAGATGTTGTCAAAGTGTTGTCACGCGACGCGAGGTTAGGGCCGCGACCTCGTCGTCGACCGCCCGTTCAGGATCACTTTGCGAGAGAAACCGTGTCGGGAGTCAGTAGTGGTCGCGGGCTTGGAGAATGATGACGTGACTATCGGTGACGTAGTAGACCAGGCGGTTCTTGTCATCGATTCGGCGTGACCACGCCCCCGAGAGAATGTGCTTGAGCGGTTCCGGTTTGCCGATCCCAGCGAAGGGATCGCGCATCACATCTGCGATCAGTTGATTGATGCGCTTCAGAGTCTTGCGATCCTGCGTCTGCCAGTAGACATAGTCCTCCCACCCGTTCGGGTCGAATCCGATCGTTCGCGTCACGCGTCGAGGAGGTCGTGCTGTTCGAACTCTCCGCGGCGGGCGCGCTCGATTGCGGCGAGCAGCCGGTCAGCGTTGGCGGGGTTTCGGAGCAAGTACGCAGTTTCGGTCATCGCGTCGTAATCGTCCTTCGACAGAAGGACGGCGTTTCCGTGACGCGACACGACCTCGACGGCCGTGTGGTCTTCGTTGACCTGCTGAATGAGGCCGAAAAGAGTCTTGCGCGCCTCGGTCGCGGTGATTGCAGACATAGCCGCCTCCCTAAGTGGTACATCAAAGCGTACCACTTCACAACCACCGGGCTTGGTGAATCCACTGCGAGCATAAAGTCGGCGCGGCCGGATCGGTCAGCGGACTTCTTGCGCCTGCTCTTGGACGTCGACCAGCCAACCCGATATCGTGCGTCGACGCTGCTCGGACGGTGGATCAGCTGCGAGATCTTCAGTGGACGGAAGCTGCTGGGTTTGATCGTTGACGGGTTGCCTAATGCCTTGCGCCGCCGTCAGCTTGGCCGTCCCGGGTACTGGCACAATCTCGATCACGTACCGCGACGGTCGTGTCCCCCAGAACGCGCCCTCTCCGGACGTGCGACCGACCATCGGCCAGTCGCCGCCGTTTGGCGGCCTGGTCGCGTCCGGCGGTGCGCCGTCGCCGGGTCGGCGCAGCGACAGTCGCTCTACGACCTCGCGCGTGACCATGTAAACCGCCACCACTCGGCCGCGCACCCGATCGGGAGAGTCCTCCTCGTGGTGCGACTCCATTGCATCTGCCGTGGCGAGGACCTCCGGATCGAGGACGCCGACCAGGGCCGGGGGCACCGCCCGCGACCCGATACCGAAGTCGACCTCGTCTCCCCGGCCGAACGGATCACCGCAGCATGCCCACTCCCACTCGGACAGCCACACGCGCCTCATGGCCGCAACGCTAACCCGACCCGTTCGTTTGCACACGTTGTCGCATTCGCGGATCCGTATGCGGGCAGCGTGGCTCGGTTGTTGACGATCGTCTCGCTCAGCGGACGTCGAATAGTTGTCGCGTGCTCGGGTGAGGGGTGGACGGACATCACGGGGAGCGCTGCGGGTGACCTAACGAAGGGGGCGGGCCACGGGCATTTCCGGATCGGATGGTCCCGTGACGACGAGCCAGTCGTCCGTGGAGACGGTCGCTGTCACCGCTTCGGATGCGGGGCCAGGAGCATCACATGAGCAAGCGACGAACTCGCACAAGACCGTGCACCGGGGTGACGGCATCCCGACCACGTAAGCTTCTGCGTATGAATGCTGCGCGTCGGCTGGTGCAAGTGACGGCGACTGTCACCGGGGTGGTGCTGCTGATCGCGGGTTGTGCAGCAATCAGACCCGAAGCCGTCACTCCGTCCCCCTCCGCCAGCGCTGCGCGCCAGCTTGGGCCTGAGGCCTTCGCTGCAGAGATCGCCAGCGGCGACCGGTTCGTGGTCAACGTACACACCCCCGACGAAGGCGGGATCGACGGCACGGACGCCGATATCCCGTTTGACCAACTTGAGGAACGCGTGTCCGAGCTGCCGCAAGAAAAGGCGGCCGCGATCGCGGTGTACTGCATGACTGGACGGATGAGCGAGATCGCAGTCGATACCCTCGCCGGAATGGGCTACGTCGACCTGGTAGAGCTACGCGGGGGCATGGTGGCCTGGGAGGCCGACGGGCGGACCCTGATTTCTCCGGCCGCCGAGTAGGTATCGACCTAGATGAGTGAGTCCGTTTGGCTGGGTCGGCGTGGATGCTGTTAATCGTCGACGGAGGGTCTTAACCTGCTCGGGATCGCGTCGGATCGGAAATGGATCCGATACGCGCACGCTCACCTGAAGGGCATGTTCCCGAACCTGCCCGGCCAGTCCGGGTGGGGCAAACGCGTCCGCCAATCCACCGGGCTTCTCTCTGCGGTGATCACCGAGCTGGCCCGTGACACCCCGTCCTGGGGTGAGGTCACCCGGCTGGTGGACTCGACCCCGTTACCGTGCGGGAAATCGCGGGAGACCGTGAAACGCTCAGACCTCGCCGGGCACGCCGACTACGGATACTGCGCATCCCACTCCCGATACTTCTGGGGCTTCCGGCTCTATCTGGTCTGCACTCCCGACGGAATGCCCGTGATCTGGGGACTCGCGAGCCCGAAGATCGGTGAACGCGAAGCCACCCAAGCGATGCTCGACCACGACCGACACCTCATCCAGCCTGGACAGGTGATCGTTGGCGACAAAGGCTTCGCTGGGAAGCAGTTCGAGGACTTCGTCACCAACGAACTCGGCGCGCACCTGATCCGCCCCGACCGCAAAGACGAGACCCCCAGGTTCGGGAAACTCGGAGGCATCCGACAATGGGTCGAGTCCGTGTTCGACACCCTCAAAGGCCAACTCACCCTCGAAGACCACGGCGGCAGAACCCCCGCAGGCGCCGAGCTTCCGCCATGGAGCACGATTCGCGGCGGCCCGAGGAGTCCGGTCGCCGTTGTCGATGCGGCCGCTTCCGTGAGAGTTGTCCCACGGTCTTTCTTTACTGTGTAGGTCTATGTACTGTAGAACGCATGGTAGACGCCCCGGCACAGCTCAGTCGGCTCGAGCAGGATCTCCGCAAGGGTGTCTTGGTGCTGGCTGCGCTTTCCCAGCTGCGGAAGCCGCAGTACGGGTACTCGTTGCGGCAGGCTCTCGCACGACGGGGGATGGCGATCGAGGAGGGCACGCTCTATCCGCTTCTGCGTCGTCTAGAGAGCCAGGGCGTGCTCGTTTCGAAGTGGCAAACGGACGATGGGCCTCCCCGCCGCTATTACGAGCTCAGCTCGCTCGGCATGGGCCTCTATGAAGACCTGACCTCCGCATGGGGGTCCTTGGCGTCGGTGATGGACCGGCTCCTGAACGAGAAGGACTCAGAATGAACCCCACAGCCATCATCGACAGCTATGTCGGCGACGTCGTAAGCCACCTGCCGCGGCGCCAGCGCGCGGACGTCGCCCTCGAGCTGCGCTCGCTGCTCGACGACGAACTGGCTGGTCGGGCGGCGGATGCTGGACATCCCGCCGACGCACCGCTGACCATGGAGCTGCTCTCCACGTTCGGCAGGCCGCAGGAAGTTGCCGACCGTTACCGGCCCGAGGGCTTCACCATCATCCGTCCGTCCGACGCCCCCCGATTCACATGGATCGCGTTCGGCGGCCTGGCGGTGATCTGGGCCATCACTTTCCCGGCCATCATGCTGGGCGTCATCCCGGTCGTCGGCTGGGACTACGGGGCCGACGAGTGGTGGGGTCGCTTGACGGTGTGGTGGCTGGGATGGGGGATCGGGGCCCTGTGGTGGCCGGGAGTGGTGATCACCTTCACGCTCATCGGTGCACTGGTCGATCGGCGACGAGAGTCGACTTCTGAGTCGTGGGTGCCCGCGCCGCCGAGAGTGATCGACCGCGATCTTGTGAATCGTCCGGCAACGGTCGTCGCCCTCGCCGCGGGGATACTCGGCGCCACAGTGGTGATCGCTCTGCCCTGGCTTGCAGTCTGGGCGCCTGGCCTGTCAGAACCCGCGATCGCTGCCCTCGAACTGGACCCGGACTTCTTGAGATGGCGAGCAGCCTGGATCCTTCCTGTTTGGGCGGCATCTCTCGCGCTGCTCGTATTTGTGCTCGTCGTCGGACGTTGGACCGTCGTCACTCACCGCGTCCGGGCGGCGCTGGATGTGGCGATGGTCGGGGTCCTGCTGTGGTGGTCCCTTGCAGGTCCCGTCTTCATCTCACCCGCAGCAGACAGCACAGCGAGGTTCCTCTTGATACTCCTCGCGGTGCTCTCAGCGACTGACGCCGTCATCGCCATTCGACGCAGCAACTCGGTAACGCGCAAGACCCTCGCGCCGGCCTGAAGACCGTCGACCCCAAGAAACTCGCGGTCGGAGTCACCAATGGATGCTCCGCGCGGGCCCACTCCGCACAACTCACGTGACGATTGCAGCTCGTTCGTCATTCCGAATGAGTCGGTCATTCCGCAAGCCCGCCCCTCAGGGGGTGGTTCTCACGCATCGACGTCGAAGACGACGATCTGGACTGCCAGTCGCGAGATGAGCTGGGCCACAGGCTGGTGTGCGGGATGCGGCAAGTACTTGTCGCGGGCTGAGCTGCTAGCGAAGCTGACCACGAGCCCCCACTCGAATCCGCCCTCCAGCCCCTCGGGGCTCGTGCTCGGCCCGTGATGAACGGCGAGCACGTCAGGGATCGTGTCTGGGAATGCGTTCGCTAGCTCGGACAGCTCTTCGAGCTCAGCGGGGCTGACGTCCGGCTTCCAGCGGACGAGTACGACGTGCATGACGGCTGGATTGTTCATCTCCACAGATTGCCCGACCGGATCGTCGATCCGAGCCGGTGCTCTGCCGGTAAGCCAACCAACCGAAGGGCGCGTTCCCCATCGGAGTGAACACGCCGATCAGGATCGTCACAATGCCCACGGCGACGATCGCTCCCGCGCCCACCCAAGCGAGCACCGCCGTCCTGCTTCTGCCGCCCACCCTCCGACAACTATCCGCGACGACACCTACGCCGACCTGTTCGACGACGATCTCGACATCGTGTCGGAGGCGCCGGGAACGGCGGCTGCATCATCCAACGTGGCCGCGATTCTGTCAGCGGCTACTCCACGCGACGACGACGCGTGACAACAATCGAGAGCCTTCCGGCCCCGCAAAACGTCATTCAGTTGTTGTCAAATTGTTGTGACGAAGTGAATCCCGGTGCCTTGTGACCAACCGACACCCCAGTGTTTCCAGGAGATTGATGGATCATATGCGGTGGGCCCCGTGGGGCTCGAACCCACGACCCGCGGATTAAAAGTCCGATGCTCTACCGACTGAGCTAGAGGCCCGTATCCCACCAGCCTACTGAACGTCAGTGCGAACCAGCGCGCACGGAAGCGGCCGCCGGAACCCCCTCGCAGGTAGGTTCCGACGGCCGCGGTCGTGCGTGTGTCGCGTGAGCCCCCCGGATCACGCGACACACGATGATCCGATTACATCGGGGGCATCAGCACCGTGTCGATGAGGTACACCGTGGCGTTGGCGGTCTGGACGCCACCACAGATCACGGCGGACTCGCCGTTGACCATGATGCTGTCTCCACTGCCGGTCACCTCGAGGTCCGCACCCTGAACGGTGGTGTACGTGCCGCCGAGGTCATCGGGGACGATCTGGCCGGGGATCACGTGGTACGTCAGGATCGACGTCAGCGTGGCCGTGTCGGTCTTGAGCGCCTCGATCGTGGCGGGGTCGATCTTCGCGAACGCGTCATCGACGGGAGCGAAGACGGTGAACTCTCCACCGTTGAGTGTGTCTACCAGGTCGACCTCGGGGTTCAGCTGACCGCTGACCGCTGCGGTGAGCGTGGTCAGGATCGGGTTATTGGACGCCGCGACCGCAACGGGGTCGGCAGACATGCCCTCGACGGAGCCGGCACCATCCGGGACCTGCTCGGCGTACGCAGCGCAGCCCGCACCGACGAGGTTCGCCGCCGGGTCCATCTCCATCTCTTCGGACATCGAGGGAGTGCTCGAGGGCTCTTCCATCGAGTCGTCGGTGGCGGTTTCGGCGCCCATCGAACAAGCGCTGAGCGCAAACGTCGCCGCCAGGGCGAGCGACAGGCCGGCGGTCAGGCGCATCTTGGTACGTGACATGAGTTCCTCCTCTATGTGGGGCCGGTAGGCCCCGTGGACACATACCCCGGTGCGGGGTCCGTGCACCGCTTGATGCGGTGTTCACAGGGCCATTCGGGGCTGCTCCGCGATCGGATTGGACATCGGGCAGAAAGTTTTTCCGTTGTCCATACCCCGCGCCGGATTCCGGGGCGCAGCAATAGGTGAGGCATGCTGGGACATGTGGTTATCGACGGCGTAGACGTGCCCGAGGAGGGCGGCGAAAGCGTCGACCATGTCGGCGAGTTGTTGTCGCGCGTCTCGCAGGGCGACGAAGCCGCATTTTCGCGCCTCTACGACCTGCTCTCCCCCCGCGTATTCGGCCTCATCCTTCGTGTGCTCGTCGATCGTTCGCAGAGCGAAGAGGTCCTGCAGGAGGTTTTCCTCGAGCTCTGGCAATCCGCAGCCAAGTTCGCTCCGAACAAGGGGCAGGGAAGATCGTGGGTACTTACCATCGCTCACCGCCGGGCCGTTGATCGTGTGCGATCGGCGCAGGCGAGTGCGGACCGGGACGTACGCGTGGGCTTCCGAGACATAGAGGTCGCTCATGACGGGGTTGCGGAACAAGTGGAGCTTCGGATCGAAGGGCAGCGGGTCGCTCAGGCGCTCGAGACCCTTCCCGATGCCCAACGGGAAGCGATCACCCTCGCGTATTACGGGGGTTACAGTCAGAGCGAGATCGCGGCCCTCGTCGGGGCGCCGCTCGGAACGGTCAAGACGAGAATGCGAGACGGGCTGACCCGTCTCAGAGGAGAATTGGGGGTGACGACATGAACGAGCACGAATTCGCAGAACTGGCCGCGGGACACGCGCTCAACGCGCTGAGCCCCGAGGACGAGGCCGCGTTCGTCGCCGCCCTCGCGGAGCATCCCGAGTGGGAGCACCACGCGTATTCGGATGCCGCCACGGTCGCCGCGCTCTCGGACTCCGTCGCCGAAGTGTCGCCGCCCCCTGCCCTGCGCACCGATCTGCTGGCGCGGATCGCCTCGGTGCAGCAGGATCATCCCGCACAGGTCGCCGCTCCCGCCTCGAGTCTGGAGTCCCCGGCCGCCGTCCCGGACGAGCCGCGTCGGCGCAGTTGGGGCCCGCGTGCCTGGTTCGCGCTCGCCGCATCCCTCGTCCTTCTCGTCGGAGTCGGCGGCGGAGCGGTCGTCCTCGCGCAGCAGCTGAATCGCCCGGTGGCGGTGGTGGCCCTCGAGCGCATCGAGGCAGCGCCCGACGGTCAAGAAGCGTCGACGACGCTTGCAGACGGGGGCCAAGCGACGGTCCACTGGTCGGAGTCCGTCGGTGAGGTGGTTTTCGTCTCGGACGGCTTGCCCACGCTGAGCGATGACCAAAGCTATGAACTCTGGTTCGTGCGGGATTCGGGTGCGATCGCCGCGGGTGTGTTCGAGGCCGGGGGTGACGGCGATGCGACCGCGCTGTTGGCCGGATCGATGAGCCCCGGCGATATCATCGCTGTGACTGTCGAGCCCGCGGGCGGCTCGCCGACGGGTGAGCCGACGAGCGATCCGATCCTCGCTATTCCCACGGCCTGACGCGTTCTCTGCCCGCGTTGAGTTGCGCGGCGCGCGAACGCTCCGGCGGCTCTCGTCCCATACGTCGCGGGTAGCCTGGATGGATGAGTGACGCCACCGGCCCCGGATTCCACAAGCCGGTACGACGCCCCTCCGACGTCTTCGACCGCCTGTTCGGCACCGAGGATCCTGCCGAGGTTTCGCGCGTCGCCCATTCGACCGCCGCGGCGCTCCTCTCGCGCGTTCGCGAGGAGCCGGATGCCTCGGTGGTCGACCGCCTCGTGCAGTTCACCGATCTGCACGGTATCCACGACATCGCCGAGCTGTGGTCGCGCTCGCCCGCGCGGACCCTCCCCGGAACGCTGTGGCGCCTGTACCTGCTGCAGCTCATGATCCATGACGACCCTCGGACCGCTGCCCTCCTGTTCGAGCGCGGGCGAGTGGAGCTGTCAACGGCGGACGTCGTCGTCGCGGGTGCTCCCGCCCCCGCTGGCCCGGAAGAGCTCGTTGAGCTGTCGGATAAGATCTTGCGCGGCGTTTTCGAGGGTGACTTCGGTGTCGCGCTCGACCGCGCGGCTGCCTTCTGCCGGATCGAAGCGGATGGCGCGACCCGGCTCGCGGACGACTACGAACGTACCGAGCCAGAGCGTGCGACAGACCTCACCGCGCGGGCACTCAGACTGTCGGCATTCGCCGCAGATCTGACCGCGGCGGCCTCGCTGTGGCGGCGCGACACGCTGAACTGAGCGCCGCCCGGCCTGCGGGCAGAGAAGTGCCGGGCCGCAGAACGCCTCACGGCGCGGAGCCGCTCGGAGCGGCAGATTATGGAGCCCGGGGTTACTGCGGCCCGGCTGTTCCAGTGTAACGCAGCCCTCGCGGCGGCTATTCCGACCGGGCGCCGTAGGCTCGGGGGATGGCAACGCGCTTCGCGCTCATCATCGAGCCAACGGCATCCGACGACACCCGATCCGACTTCTCGGCGACCTTCACACAAGTGGACGCGTCCGCGCCGGCGCTCAGCGTCGGTGAGCTGAGTACCCAGCGCGGCGACGGCATCTTCGAATCGATCGGTGTCGTCGACAGTCACCCGCAAGAGGTCGCGGCGCATCTGGAGCGGTTCGTGCGTTCGGCCGAGATCTGCGATCTGCCGATGCCGAACGTTGAGCAGTGGCGTCAGGCCATCGATGCCGCCGCGGCGTTATGCGGCCCGGGGGAGTGGGTCGTGAAGACCATTCTGAGCCGTGGGGTCGAGCATGGGCCCGCGCCGACAGCCTGGGTCACCGCGGCCGACGCCGCGGACTTCTCGAGGCCACGGCGCGAGGGGATCGCTGTCGTCACGCTCGACCGAGGGTTCGACCTGAACGCGCCCGCCCGCGCACCGTGGTTGCTGCTCGGCGCGAAGACCCTGTCATATGCGGTGAACATGGCGTCGTTGCGCGAGGCGCACAAGCGCGGCGCGGACGATGCGATCTTCGTCTCGTCGGACGGGTTCGTGCTCGAGGCACCCACCGCATCCGTCATCCTGCGTTTCGGCGACGTGTTCGTCACCCCGGAGCCAACGGGGGGAATCCTGCACGGCACGACCCAGCTGAGCGCGTTCGCGTGGCTCGAGGGGCAAGGTTTTGCAACCGTCTATCGTGATGTGCGCACGAGTGAGCTGGCAGCGGCGGAAGCCGGATGGCTCGTGTCGAGCGTGCGTCTGGCGGCTCCCATTCGACGGATCGATGAGGCGGATGTGCCGCTCGATCACGAACTGACCGACGCGCTTAACGCGTACCTGCTGTCGCCGCGCGAATAGGACTATCCGAAGCGACCCGAGACGTAGTCTTCGGTTGCCTGGACGGTCGGCGTGGTGAAGATCGTGCGGGTGTCGTCGTACTCGATGAGCTTGCCGGGCTTGCCGGTGCCCGCGATGTTGAAGAAGGCAGTGCGGTCGGAGACGCGCGAGGCCTGCTGCATGTTGTGCGTGACGATGACGATCGTGTACTCGGACTTCAGCTCGCCGATCAGCTCTTCGATCGCATAGGTAGAGATCGGGTCGAGGGCCGAGCACGGCTCGTCCATGAGCAGCACATCCGGCGATACGGCGATCGCGCGGGCGATACACAGGCGCTGTTGCTGCCCACCCGAGAGACCGGAGCCGGGGCGGTCGAGGCGATCCTTGACCTCGTTCCAGAGGTTCGCCCCCGTGAGCGACTTCTCGACGAGGGCGTCGGCGTCGCTCTTGTTGATGCGCTTGTTGTTCAACTTGACGCCGGCGAGCACGTTCTCGCGAATCGACATGGTCGGGAACGGGTTGGGGCGCTGGAACACCATGCCGACCTGTCGACGCACGAGCACCGGGTCGACTCCGGGACCGTAGAGGTCGGCACCGTCGAGCAGAACCTGTCCCTCGACGTAGGCGCCGGGGATGACCTCGTGCATGCGGTTGAGGGTGCGCAGGAACGTCGACTTGCCGCATCCGGACGGACCGATGAAGGCTGTGACGCTCCGGGGTTCGATCTCGAGGGCGACTCCCTCGACGGCGAGAAAGTCGCCGTAGTAGACGTTCAGATCGTGGACTTCGATGCTCTTGGACACGTGTTCCTCAGAATGTTTCAGGTGGAGGCGGGATGGGTCAGCGGCCGAACTTCGGAGCGAAGAGGCGTGCGATGAGGCGGGCGATGAGGTTGAGTGCCATCACGATGACGATCAGGACGAACGCCGCGGCCCAGGCGCGGTTGATGTAGGCCTCGGCCGGGATGCCCTGGTTCATGTACTGCGAGTACGCGAACACGGGCAGCGTCATCATGCGCCCCTCGAAGAGGTTGTAGTTCATCGAGGTCGTCACACCCGCCGTGATCAGCAGGGGAGCGGTCTCACCAATGACGCGCGCGACCGAGAGCATGATTCCGGTGGTTATGCCGGCGATGGATGTCGGCAGAACGACCTTCACGATCGTGAGCCATTTGGGCACGCCGAGCGCGTATGACGCTTCGCGCAACTCGTTGGGAACGAGTCGCAGCATCTCTTCGCTGGAGCGAACGACGACCGGGATCATCAAGACCGACAGTGCCACGGCGCCCATGATGCCGAGCCGGATGCCCGGACCGAAGAAGAGCGCGAACACCGCGAAGGCGAACAGACCGGCGACGATCGAGGGGATACCCGTCATGACGTCGACCAGGAACGTGATGCCCTGCGCGAGCTTTCCGCGCCCGTACTCGACGAGGTAGATCGCCGTGAACAGACCGATCGGGATCGAGATGATGGCCGCAGCCAGGGTGACGAGAAGTGTGCCGATGATCGCGTGCAGCGCCCCGCCGCCGTCACCGACGACATTGCGCATCGACGATGTGAAGAAGTCAGCGGAAATACCCGCGACACCGTTGGTGACGACGGTGAAGCCGAGCGAGATGAGAGGCACCATTGCCAGCGCGAAGGCCGCCGTCACGATTCCCGTGACCAGGCGATCGACCGCCTTTCGGCGTCCCTCGACCATGCTCGAGATGACCGTGATGAGCACGAGGTAGAGCAGCACGGCGACGACGGCGAAGCCGGCGATGTTGAACCCGGCGCCGCTGGCGATGCCGAGTACGGCGAAGAGGATGGCGCTGACCACAGCGCTGAGGGCGAGGACGCCCCAGGGGGAGCCCTGGGGAAGGCGACCGTTGGTGAGTCCGCTGGACGCCGCGGGCGCGGTCGAAGACGAGGGAGCAGTCGTGAGGGTCATGTCAGTTGGCTCCCGAGAATTCCTTGCGGCGGTTGACGATGTATCGCGCGAGGGCGTTCACCGCGAATGTCACGATGAACAGGATCAGCCCCGTGGCGATCAGCACGTTGATGTTCGTGCCATAGGCCTCGGGGAACGTGAGGGCGATGTTCGCCGGGATCGTGCTCGGGTTCTCAGGAGTGAGTAGCCGGAAGGTGACGATGCCGGTTGCGGAGAGCACCAGGGCAACCGCCATCGTCTCTCCGAGGGCGCGGCCGAGCCCCAGCATCGATGCGGACACGATGCCGCTGCGGCCGAAGGGGAAGACGGCCATCCGGACCATCTCCCAGCGCGTTGCGCCGAGGGCGAGCGCGGCTTCTTCGTGCAGGATCGGGGTTTGGAGGAAGATCTCGCGGCAGATGGCGGTGATGATCGGCACGACCATGACGGCGAGCACCATTGCGGCGGTGAAGATCGTGCGGCCTGTGCTGGAAACCGGGCCGGCGAAGAGGGGGAACCATCCCGCGTTGTCGACGAGCCAGGTGTAGATGGGCTGAACGGCCGGCGCGAGTACGAGGATCCCCCAGAGGCCGAAAACGACCGAGGGAACCGCTGCAAGCAGGTCGACGATGTAGCCGAGGCCCTGTGCAAGTCGACGCGGGGCGTAGTGCGAGATGAAGAGGGCGACGGCCACCGAGAGGGGCACGGCCATCAGCAGGGCAAGGAATGATGCCCAGATCGTTCCGAACAGGAGAGGCCAGACGTAGTCCCAGAAATTCGTGCTGAGGATGGAGGCATCCTCGCTCGTTGCCGAGATGCCGGGAAGCGACTGAATCACGAGGAACACTGTCACGGCCGCGAGGGTGACGAGGATCATCGATCCAGCAAAGAGGGCGGTTCCCGAGAACCAGCGGTCGCCTGGGCGCTGCTTCGCCTTGACGGCGGGGGGCGCGGTGGTGGTCATCTCATCCTGTTCTCGGTATTGCCTGGCGGCGTGAGAGGTATGGCCGGCCCGCGATTGTTCGCGGGCCGGCCATGGGTATTACTCGACGACGATGAGGTCCAGAGCGGCCTGCATGTTGTCGCGCTGCGTGTCCGAGATCGGGGCGCTGCCGGCTGCTGCTGCCGCCTCGTCCTGGCCCTCGGGGCTGATGACGTACTCGAGGAAGCCCTTGACCAGCGGCGCGGTGGCGGCGTCGACGTACTCCTCGCACGCGATCATGTAGCTGACCAGGACGATCGGGTACGCGGCCTCGTCGGGTGTGCGGTCGAGGTCGATGGCGAGGTCACCGTCGGTGCGGCCTTCGGCGCGGGGCGAGAGGTCGACGATCGCGGCAGCGGCCTCGGGCGAGAATGAGACGAACTCTTCGCCGATCTGCACCGCGACAGTGCCGAAGCCCTCTGCGCGCGACGCGTCGGCGTACGTGATCGCGCCCTGTCCCGCCTCGACGGCGGAGACGACACCCGACGTACCCTGAGCTGCCTCGCCGGTGACGGGGGTGGCGGGCCATTCGCCGTCGGCCTCGTACGTCCACACCTCGGGTGCGGCCTGGGCGAGGTAGTCGGTGAAGTTCTCGGTCGTGCCCGAGTCGTCGGCGCGGTGCACCGGCGTCACGGCCAGGTCGGGAAGGGTGACGCCCTCGTTGAGAGCGGCGATCGCCGGGTCGTTCCAGTTGGTGATCGTGCCGGCGAACAGGCCCGCGATGGTCGCCGGGTCCATGTTCAAGGTGTCGATGCCATCGATGTTGAAGATGATCGCGATCGGAGAGATGTACGAGGGGATCTCGATGATGCCCGTGCCTTCGACGCAGCCGTCGAAGGGTCCTTCAGCGATCTCGTCTGTCGTGAACGCGCGGTCCGAGCCGGCGAAGCCGACGGCTCCGGCCTGGAATGACTCGCGGCCGGCGCCGGAGCCCGACGGGTCGTAGCTGACGGTGACGCCCTCGTTGAGCATCTGGAAGCCGGCCGACCAGGCCTGGACGGCTACTTCCTGCGCGGACGATCCTGCGCCGACGAGCTCGCCGGTGAGGTTGCTTTCGTTGGGCTGTTCGCTCGTGCTGCCGCCGGCCTCGTTCGAGGCGCAGCCGGCAAGGGCAAGGGCGGCGACGGCGCTGATGGCCGCAATCCGCGAGATTCGGGTGATCTTCACTGTGTTTCCGTTCGATCCGTTGACAGGACGTGTCCCGGTGCAGGGCACACAGCGACGGTAGGAGCGACGCCTTAAGAGAGTGGGCCAGAGTGGTGAACGGAAGGTGAACGGGATCGGGCGCGGCGGGAGCGTTCACCGGGGCGGAATATGCTGTGCGGCATGCCCCAGACCAGCAAAAAAGAGCAGGCCGCGCGAGCGGCGATCGACGACGCGGCGAAGGTCGCGAAGCAGGCTCGCAAGGCCGCGAAGGACTTCCCGCCGAAGGCAGCCGAGAAGGTGCGCGAGCTCGCGGCCGAGGCGGAAGCACGAGCGGATGTCTCGAAGAAGACTCTGCGCAAGAAGCCCGCAAAGGTCGCGGCCAAGGCGAAGGACGCCGCCGCGGAGGTACGCAAGGCCATGGCGGCCGCGTTCGCGAAGGTCGAGCGCAAGGCTGTACTGAGGGCCGCGGCCGAGCGTGCCGCGGCTGATGCTGCGCGGGCGGAGGCGGAAGCACAGGAACAAGCCGCGTCTGCCAAGGCCCTGAAGAAGGCGTCCGCGAAGGCGGACAAGGCAGCCCGTCGCGCAGCCGACGAGGCCGACGAGGCCGTGGCAGCTCTCGAGCCGGGGGACGTTCCGGCGGACGAGCCGGAGCACAGCGACCCCGCCGCGGCACCCGGGGAAGGATCCGATGCGTCCGCCGCTGCCGCCCCGGACCTCGCTGGCCTGTCTGTCGCCGACCTGCGCGTCCGCGCCCGGGAGTCCGGACGCACCGGCTACTCGCGCTTGACCAAGGCGCAGCTGATCGACCTCCTCTCGAGCTGACGTGACCGATCTCGCCGCCCCGGCATCCGCGACCCCGTCGCGCCAGCCGGAGCTCGACCGGCGTGCCCACGCACCGGCCGAGCGCACGCTCCTCGACATTCTGCGCTCGACGACCGAGCGCTACCCCGAGGCGTCCGCAATAGACGACGGGTCGGGGGCCCTGAGCTATCGCGAGATGATGGCGCGCGTGGGCCGGACGGCCGCGCGGCTGCACGAGGCGGGGGTGCGGCGGGGAGACCGGGTCGGCGTGCGGATGTCGTCGGGCACGAAGGAGCTCTACATCTCGATCCTCGGCGTGATCGCCGCCGGGGCGTCGTACGTGCCGGTCGACGCCGACGATCCCGAAGAGCGCACGGTGCTCGTCTTCGGCGAGGCGGCTGTGCGGGGTGTGATCGAAGGGTCGGGTGATTTCCGGCCGACGGTCGTGGATGCTGAGCCCGAGGCATCCGCCCTCTTCCGCGGTGACGTGCCGCACCCGAGCACCCACGCGGTCGTCACGGTGCCGCCACCGGCTCCGGACGACGACGCGTGGGTCATCTTCACCTCGGGTTCGACCGGAACGCCGAAGGGCGTGGCTGTCAGTCACCGTTCTGCCGCGACCTTCGTCGATGCCGAGGCTGCGCTGTTTCTGCAGGGCGACCCGCTCGGTCCGGGTGACCGTGTGCTCGCGGGTCTGTCGGTCGCGTTCGACGCGTCGTGCGAAGAGATGTGGCTCGCCTGGCGGCACGGAGCCTGCCTGGTGCCCGCGCCGCGCGCGCTCGTGCGGTCGGGCGAAGACCTCGCCCCCTGGCTCGTGCGTCAGCAGATCACGGTCGTGTCGACCGTCCCGACGCTGGCCGCCCTCTGGCCCGCCGAGTCGATCGAGAACGTTCGACTGCTGATCTTCGGCGGTGAGGCATGCCCGCCCGAACTCGCCGCCCGCCTGACCGAAGAGGGCCGCGAGGTCTGGAACACGTACGGCCCGACCGAGGCGACGGTCGTCGCGTGCGCGGCGCTGCTGACGGGCGAGCCGCCCGTGCGGATCGGGCTGCCCCTCGACGGCTGGGCGCTCGCGGTCGTGGATGCCGAGGGTGCCGCGGTCGCCGAAGGAGAGGTCGGCGAACTGATCATCGGGGGAGTGGGCCTCGCTCGCTATCTCGACCCCGCAAAGGACGCGGAGAAGTACGCCCCGATGCCCTCGCTCGGCTGGGACCGCGCCTACCGCTCGGGTGACCTCGTCCGTTACGACCCCGCGGGTCTCGTCTTTCAGGGACGCGCCGACGACCAGGTCAAGATCGGCGGTCGCCGCATCGAGTTGGGCGAGGTCGAGTCCGCGCTGCAGGCTCTGCCCCACGTCGGGGGCGCCGCGGTGGCGGTGCGGCGGACGGATGCGGGAGTCGACATCCTGGTCGGCTACCTCGTCGTAGACGAGGGGTTCGAGCGCCAGGCGGCCCGCGCCGAACTCGCCGCGACCCTGCCCGCGCCGATGGTGCCGCTGCTGGCGGTCGTCGACGACCTGCCGGTGCGCACCTCGGGCAAGGTCGACAAGGCCGCCTTGCCCTGGCCTCTGGCCGGTATGCCGGCCGAGGAATCAACGCTGACCGGCGTCGAGGCATGGCTCGGTGAGCAGTGGCGGGCGGTGCTCGGGGTGTCGGTTCCCGATGCAGACGCCGACTTCTTCGACCTGGGCGGGGGGTCGCTCGCCGCGGCCCAGCTGGTCTCGCGCATCCGGGTGCGCTCGCCGGAGTTCGCCGTCGCCGACATCTATGACCTGCCGCGCCTCGGCGCGATGGCGAAGGCGCTCGGGCCGCTCGGCGACGACGTGGCAGGGACCTATCGCGAGCCCACACCGACACCCCGCTCGACGCAGATCTTGCAGACGATCATGGGCGTTCCGCTGTTCATCCTGAGCGGGGTTCGCTGGCTGCTCTACCTCTTGACCGGCAGTGCCCTGTTGCACCTCGTGCCCGGCTTCGAGGCGCTCCCCATCGTGGACTGGTGGGTGCTCGTTCCCGCGCTGCTGATCTTCGCGACCCCGTTCGGACGGATGACGATCTCGGCCGTTGCTGCGCGCATCCTGCTCGCCGGGGTACTGCCGGGCGACCACCCCCGCGGCGGACACGTGCACATCCGCCTGTGGCTCGCCGAGCAGATCGCCGATCAGGTCGACGCGGTCGGACTCGCCGGGGCGCCGTGGATCAGCTACTACGCCCGCGCACTCGGCGCGAAGATCGGCCGCGACGTCGACATGCACACCCTTCCCCCGGTCACGGGAATGCTGCAGATCGGCGACGGCGCGAGCATCGAGCCCGAGGTCGACCTGACGGGCTACTGGATCGACGGCGACGTCGTCCGGATCGGCGAGGTGCGTATCGGGGCGCAGGCGACGATCGGGGCGCGGAGCACGCTAGCCCCGGGCACGCGGATCGGCCGCCGTGCCGAGATCGCGCCCGGGTCCGCTGTCTTCGGCCGGGTGCGCGCCGACCAGCGGTGGGCGGGCTCACCCGCTGAGCGAGTCGGTGGCGCCGCCGAGGATTGGCCGCGTGAGCGCCCGCCCGCGCCCACTCGGTGGCTGTGGGCCTACGCCGCGTCGTCCGCGTTGCTGGCCCTGCTGCCGTTGGTCGCCTTCGCGGTCGGCGCGCTCCTCTTGGCGGCCGGTATGCGCGGCGCCGATTCGCTCGGCGCGGCGGTGCTTGGCGCGTTCGCCTGGCTCGTGCCCGCGGTGCTGGTCACGGGCCTGGTCTTCGCGGCATCCGTGGTCATATTTGTTCGTCTGCTCCAGTGGGGACTCGTCGAGGGAACGTTCCCCGTGCGCAGCGCGAGGGGATGGCGCGCCTGGACGATCGAGCGTCTGCTCGACTCGTCGCGCACGACGCTGTTCCCGCTCTACTCGAGCCTGTTCACACCGGTCTGGCTGCGGATGCTCGGAGCACACGTCGGCCGCGATGTCGAGGCATCCACCGTCCTGCTGATCCCCGCGATGACGACGATCGAAGATGGCGCATTCCTCGCCGACGACACTATGGTCGCGTCCTACGAGCTGCGCGGCGGATGGATGCGGATCGGGCCGGTGAAGATCGGCAAACGTGCGTTCCTCGGCAACTCGGGTATGGCGGCACCGGGTCATCGTGTGCCGAAGGGCGGGTTGGTAGCCGTGCTGTCAGCGGCGCCACTCAAGGCAAAACCCGGTACCTCGTGGCTCGGTTCGCCCGCCGTCCGCCTGCGCCGGGTCTCGAGCGACGCCGATGAGAGTCGCACCTATCAGCCGAGCACGGCTCTCCGGATCGCGCGCGCCCTGTGGGAGCTGTGCCGCATCGTGCCCGTCATCGTGACCTGCGCGATCGGTCTCGGCGTTGCTGTTCGTTCTCGCGATGCTGGTTCAGACGTTCGGCGCGATCGTGACGGTGCTGCTGTCGGGTATCGTCATGCTCGTCGCCGGCGCGGCCGCGGCGGGTGTCTCGACGCTCGCAAAGTGGGCTCTCGTGGGCGTCATCCACGCGGGAGAGAAGCCGTTGTGGTCGAGTTTCGTCTGGCGCACCGAGGTGTCCGACACCTTCGTCGAGATGGTCGCGGCGCCCTGGTTCGCCCGCGCGGCGACCGGCACGCCCGCGCTCGCCGTATGGTTGCGCTCGCTCGGCGTCAAGATCGGGCGCGGTGTCTGGTGCGAAAGTTACTGGCTGCCCGAGCCCGACCTCGTGACATTGGGCGATGCATCCACGGTCAACCGGGGTTGCGTTGTGCAGACGCACCTGTTCCATGATCGGATCATGAGTATGGATGTCGTCACGATCGAACCCGGCGGAACGCTCGGCCCGCACAGCGTGATCCTGCCCGCGGCATCGATCGGCGCTCACGCGACGGTCGGACCCGCGTCGCTCGTGATGCGCGGCGAGACGGTGCCGGTCGGCAGCCGGTGGAGCGGCAACCCGATCGGCCCGTGGCGCGCGGTCAAGGTTCGCTCGTACCAGACGAGCTCGCACTGATGGCCGCGCGATGACCGGCGCTCAGCTGCCGGCGCCCGATGCCTATGCCCCGCAGAGCGGCGACCTGTCGTATGACGTCGAGTCGTACGACATCGCGATCACGTACAAGCCCTCCACGAACCGGCTCTCGGGTCGGGTCGTCCTGAACGCGTTGGCCCGGCGTCCCATCCGCTCGTTCACGGTCGACCTCGTGGGGCTGCACGCCTCGAAGGTGCGCGTCGACGGCGGCCGCCGCACGGCGTACCGCCAGGGCCCGCGGATGGTTCGAGTGACCCCCAGTGCTCCGATCGCGCTCGACGAGCGGTTCTCGGTCGAGATCACCTACGCCGGGGCGCCGGCACCGCGCCGGTCGCGGTGGGGAACGATCGGGTGGGAAGAGTTGAAGGATGGCGCCCTCGTCGCCGCCCAGCCGACCGGTGCACCGACGTGGTTCCCGTGCAACGATCGGCCCGACGACAAGGCGACGTACCGGATCTCCGTGACGACGGATGGCGCCTACGGTGTGATCGCGACGGGCGAGCGCGTCTCGCTTGCGCGTGCGGGTGCTGCGGCGACGTGGGTTTTCGAGCAGCCTGCGCCGACCCCGACCTACCTGGTGGCGGTGCAGATCGGTCACTATGCCGAAACTCTCGTCGATCTCGACGGTGTTCCGGGAGCGGTGCATCACCCGCGGGCGCTTGTCGTTCCTGTCACAGCGGCCTTCGCCGATCTGCCGGACATGATGCGGGTCTTCCAGCGTGCGTTCGGTCCCTATCCGTTCGCACGCTACGACGTCGTCGTGACGGCCGACGCCCTCGAGATCCCGCTCGAGGCGCAGGGGATGGCAACCTTTGGCTCGAATCATCTCGACGGTTCGGAAGAGCGTCTCATCGCGCACGAGCTCGCCCATCAGTGGTTCGGCAACAGCGTCGGGCTCGCGCACTGGCGCGACATCTGGTTGAACGAGGGATTCGCCTGCTACGCGGAGTGGATCTGGTCCGAGGCCTCCGGTGGCCCGTCCGTCGAGGCCTGCGCCGCCGCGCACCATACGATCCTGCGGGCGCTGCCGCAGGATCTGCTGCTGTCCGACCCCGGGCCCGACCTCATGTTCGACGACCGCGTCTACAAGCGCGGCGCGCTGACCCTCCATGCCCTTCGCCTGCGGGTGGGTGACACGACGTTCTTCGAGATCCTGCGTCGCTGGTGCGCCGACCACCGACACGGTCTCGCGACGAGCGAGGACTTCGTCGTGTGCGCGGAGGCGATCGCCGACGAACCTCTGGCGGATCTGTTCATGAGCTGGCTGTCGCAGACACCGCTGCCGACGCTGCGTCCGGCCTCACGCTGAGGCGACCGCGAGCGAGATCACGACGCCGCGCGGTCCGCGCACCCGCAGCAGACGGGGACGGATGCCGAGGCACGTTTCTCGCACCGTCTGTCGCACCGTCGCCGGCGATGCTCCCGTGGACTCCCCGCAGCGTCCGCTCGATGCGGACCCGGGCGGGCTCGACGGCGAGGCCGCGGCCGTCGGCCTTCAGCACCGCCTCGACGCGCGTCCAGTGGCGGAGCGAGGTGTGCTGCCCCGGGGTGATGAGCCCCCGCAATCCGTCCTGACGCACCCTGTTCCCCGCGCGTTCGGCGTCGATTCCGAGCGCGAGGACCCGGCAGGCGTCCGTGACGGCGACCACCACCAGGCGGGCCGTATACGACACGCTCGCGTGGATCGGTGCCCCGGTGACGACGGGGCGTCCGTGGTCGGTGGCGCCGCAGCGCTCGCACCGTCGGCTCACGACGACCGGGCCGCCCGTCGACGCGGTCGCGATGCGCGCAACCAGGGCGTCTGCAACATCCCGGCGGGTCCTCTCGAGCGGCACCGTCTGCCAGGCGACTCGCACTCCCGCGAGCAGCGTGCTTTCGGGCTGCGAGCTCACTCTTTCGGGGTGTGTGTTTCGATCGCGACGATGCCCGATCCGGGGTTCGTGGCCGACAGGTGCACGACCGAGAATGCCGCGAAATCCAGCGTCGAGGCACTGCCGAGATACGACCCGCGCAGCGTGCCGGTCGCCAGAGCGATTTCGCTCATGATCTCGGGCAGCACCGGCCCGTGGCTGCACAGGATGGCCGGCTTTCCCGAGCGCACGCGTTTACCCACGATGGTGCGGATGTCCGCCCGGCCCTGCTCCCAGGCATCCTGGCTGATCAATTCCGTGCGCCGCACGGGTTTGCCGAGCGCGGCCGCGAAGGGGGTGACGGTCGTCACGCAGCGCACCGCGTCCGATGAAATGACCCTGCGCGCCCCGAATGCGAGGAGTGGTCCGACGATCGCGTGTGCCTGGCGGGTGCCGCGCGCGGTCAGCGGACGCAACGCATCCGTTCCGCTCCAGGTGTCCCGGCCGACCGCCTTGCCATGTCGCAGCACGATGAGGGGGAACGTGTGGAGCACTCCGTCGTCGACGAATTTCATGAAGGCGTCGAGAATCTCGAGATCGACGGGGTAGCTGAGGTAGGTCCGCGCGCGCTTGGGCGTGACCCACTCGAGGGCCGCAACCTCTTTGTTCGGCACGAACCGCGAGGCCCGGATCGCGTCATCCGTCGCCTCTGCAGACCAGTAGTGCACGATCTTCTGTCGTTTGTTCGGCATCCGATAACGCGAAACCCCTACCGGGATGCCAAGGGCGACACGGATACCGGTCTCTTCGAACACCTCGCGCACAGCCGTCTCGGCCAGCATCTCGCCCGGATCGACCTTGCCTTTGGGTAGGGTCACGTCGGCGTATGCCGTGCGGTGGATGACGAGGATATGGAGCTTGCCCTCGACCAGCCGCCAGATCACCGCGCCCGCCGCGTAAACGGCGGTGTCCGTCATCGGACCGCCCGCGCGCGGCGGCGGCGCTGGACGTCGTGCATCGTCTTGTCTTGGATGTCGACGAGGGGTTTACCGTCGGCATCCGTACTGTGGCGAATCCACTCGCCCTCGGGTCCCAGCCACCACGAGCTGGTTCCGTCGCTCATTGCGAGATCGAACAGGTCGTCGAGCTCCTTCAGGTGCGCGGGCGCGACAACGCGCACGAGGGCCTCGACGCGGCGGTCGAGGTTACGGTGCATCATGTCGGCGCTGCCGATGTAGACCTGACGGTCGCCGCCGGCCTCGAACGCGAAGATGCGCGAGTGCTCGAGGTAGCGGCCGAGGATGCTGCGCACCGTGATGTTCTCGCTGACGCCCGGGATGCCCGGCTTGAGTGAGCAGATACCCCGCACCCAGATCTCGATCTGGACACCCGCCTGGCTCGCGCGGTAGAGGGCGTCGATGATCTGCTCGTCGACCATCGAATTGACCTTGAAGCGGATGCGCGCGGGCTTACCCGCCAGCGCATTGCGACGCTCCTTGTCGATCAGGCGCAGCAGACCCTTGCGGAGATGCAGGGGGGCGACCAGCAGGCGTTTGAACTTCTTCTCGATCGCATAGCCCGAGAGTTCGTTGAACAGGCGCGTCAGGTCACGACCGACCTGGTCGTCGGCGGTGAACAGGCCGAAGTCTTCGTAGATGCGGCTCGTCTTGGGGTTGTAGTTTCCCGTGCCGACGTGGCTGTAGCTACGCAGCACACCGCCCTCTTCGCGGATGACGAGCGCCAGCTTGCAGTGCGTCTTCAATCCCACGAGGCCGTACACGACGTGCACGCCCGCCTTCTCGAGCTTGCGGGCCCACACGATGTTCGCGGCCTCGTCGAAGCGGGCCTTGATCTCGACCAGCGCGAGCACCTGTTTGCCCGCCTCGGCCGCGTCGATCAGTGCCTCGACGATCGGGCTGTCACCCGACGTACGGTACAGCGTCTGCTTGATCGCGAGCACATGCGGGTCTTTCGCGGCCTGTTCGAGGAACGCCTGAACGCTCGTCGCGAAAGACTCGTACGGGTGGTGCACCAGCACATCGCCCTGGCGGATGGACGCGAAGATGTCGGCGCGCTCGTTGTTGTCGCCCGGCTGGAAAGCCAGCGCCGTGGTCGGCAGGTGCGGCGGGTAGTGCAGGTCGGGGCGCGAGATCCGCGAGAGGTCGAACAGACCGCGCAGGTCGAGCGGCGCGTGCAGACGGAAGACCTGCTGTTCGGTGATGTCGAGCTCGCGGATGAGCAACCCGAGCGTCACTTCGTCCATGTCGTCGGTGATCTCGAGGCGGATCGGCGGCCCGAACCGGCGCCGCAGCAGCTCGGCCTCGAGGGCCTGGATGAGATTCTCGGTCTCGTCCTCTTCGATCGTCATGTCTTCGTTGCGCGTCAGGCGGAACGCATGGTGATCGAGCACTTCCATACCCGGGAAGAGGTCGACCAGGTTGTTCGAGATCAGATCCTCGAGCGGCAGGTAGCGTCCGCGTCCGGCGCTCGCGGCGCCCGGCACCTCGACGAACCGGGGCAGCATCGGGGGGACCTTCAGGCGCGCGAACTCCTGGCGGCCGGTGCGGGCGTTGCGGATGCGCACGGCCAGGTTGAGCGAGAGGCCCGAGATGTAGGGGAACGGATGCGCGGGGTCCACCGCCAGCGGCATCAGCACCGGGAACACCTGCGACTGGAAATATTCGTACAGGGCGAGGCGGTCTTCATCGCCCAAGGCATCCCAGGTCACGACCTCGATGCCTGCCGCCGCGAGGTCGGGCTGCACGACCGAGCGCCATGCCTCGGCGTGACGCAGCTGGAGCTTGTAGGCCTCCGCTGAGATGTCGGCCAGGACGTCCGAGGGCGACCGGCCGACATTCGTCGGGACGGCGAGGCCCGTGATGATTCGGCGACGGAGCCCCGCGACGCGCACCATGAAGAACTCGTCGAGGTTGCTGGCGAAGATCGCGAGGAAGTTCGCACGCTCCAAAACGGGCACCGTCGGGTCTTCGGCGAGCTCGAGGACGCGTTGATTGAACGCGAGCCAGCTCAGTTCGCGGTCGAGATATCTGTTCTCGGGGAGTTGTGAGTCGAACGCCTCGACGGCTTCATCGAAGTCGTCATCGTCGGCATCGCCCAGACCAGCGTCGAGGATCGAGGATTCGAGCATGCTCCATCATTGCAGGGCGCAGGTGTCCAGCGGGTAAACCGGATGGCCCCCGGGAGTCAGCCCTTGCGACCGCTGCCGGTGGGAAGCTGGTCGTCTTCGTAGACGTTGAACCGATAGCCCACGTTCCGGACCGTGCCGATGAGCTGCTCGAGGTCGCCGAGCTTGGCGCGCAGGCGCCGCACGTGTACGTCGACGGTGCGGGTGCCGCCGAAGTAGTCGTAGCCCCACACCTCGCTCAGCAGCTGCTCGCGGGTGAAGACCCGCGAGGGGTGTGTGGCGAAGAAGTGCAGGAGCTGGAACTCCTTGTACGTCAGGTCGAGGGGTTTTCCGTGGACCTTCGCCGAGTACGAGGACTCGTCGATCGTGATTCCGGATGTCTGGATGCGGGTCGAGACCTGCTCCTGCGTCATCCGTCCCATGGCCAGGCGAACGCGCGCGTCGACCTCTGCGGGGCCCGCGCTGACGAGGATGACGTCATCGACGCCCCAGTCGGTGCTGACCGCGGTCAAACCGCCCTCCGTGACGACCAGCATGAGCGGCGCGTCGAGGCCGGTCGTATTGAGGATCTTGCAGAGGGACTTCGCGCCGACCAGGTCGGTTCGTGCGTCGACGAAGATGACGTCCGCGCTCGGTGCGTTCACGAGTTGTGCCGGTTCGGCGGGAATCTGTCGGACTCGGTGGCTCAAGAGTTCCAGGGACGGCAGAACGGGACCGCTGCCGTGTGCGGAACTCAGGACGAGCAGTTGGGCCACGCGTTTCCTCTCGGGCGACGCCCCCAGGGCCGTCGTGGCCCCCCATCTTACGCCGACCGCGGGAATGCCACGGCCCGTGGGTCGTGGCGGGCTCGCGCGCTCGCCTCCCGTGGGGGAAGATGAAGGCATGTCGGCACCCGAACTCGCTCCCCGCTCGAGCGTCGGCGGTATTGCTGCGGTCTGGATCGCGGCCCTCCTCGCCGGGATCGCCGTGGCGATCTTTGTGCCCGCCGCTTACCAGGCGCAATGGTTCGTCCTTGCCCTTGCAGCCAGCCTGCTGGTCTCGTTCGGTGTGCAGCTGGCCTACGGGCGATCCACCGGGTTCATCCGGCGGGTGGCCGCGAGTGTGCTCGGTGCGCTGCTGGCGCTCGGCATCGTCTCGGCCGGAGTCGGCCTTGCAACGATCATTCCTGGCTGATCCGGCATTCCTGGCTGATCCGGACAGGCCGTGGCGGGCTAGAGTATGAGCATGGACCTCCTCGCTCTCGAGATCTTCTTCGTGGGTCTCCTCGCACTGGCATCGCTGGCGATCGCGTTCGTTTCGGGCGTGGTGATCGTCAACCTCTATCGCGGCCAGCGCTGAGCGGCCCGATCGTGATCGATCTGCCGACCGACCTACCCGCCGACCTCGTACCGCTCTCGTGGCTGGTCGGGGTGTGGGAGGGAACCGGCGTGATCGACTACGAGGCAGCGGGTCACCGCTACGCGGGTGAGTTCGCCCATCGTGTGAGTTTCAGCCACGACGGCGGCGACTACCTCAACTACTCCGCGAGCGCCTGGATGTCTGCGGAGCACGGCTCGGGCGTGCAGCTGGTCGCCGAGACGGGGTACTGGCGTCTCGCCCGCACTCTCGGTGACGCCGACGCCGGTCCCGGTCTGCTTCCTGCTCGCTCGCCCGCACCCGCGCGAACGGTCGACGATGTCGAGGCTTTGCGCGCTGCCGAGGGCGGCTTCGAGATCGAGGCTGCGATCGTCCACTCGGACGGTATCTCCGAGCTGTACCTCGGGCATGTGACAGGACCGCGGATCGATCTCGCGACCGACGCCGTGGTGCGCCCCTCGGGTGCCAAGCACTACGCCGCCGCAACGCGGTTGTACGGGCTCGTCGACGGCCACCTGCTCTGGGCGTGGGATATCGCCGCGCTCGGCAACGAACTGCGCAGCCACGCGTCCGCGCGTCTCGCGAAGGCCGAGTGATGACGTCTCCGTTCGCCGCGCTCCCGGGTGCCGTCACCGACGAGTCGGCCACTCCGACCGAATCGGGGGGAGCGCCGCTGCACTTCGGCACCTTCCTGCGTGAGCAGCGACTGCTCGCCGAGGGCCGCGCGATCGTCCACCTCGGTGACCGGGTCGTCCTGTCGGTGACGGGCGCCGATCGCCTGACCTGGCTCGACTCGATCACGTCGCAGCACCTGGCGCGTCTCGAGCCGGGGCGCGCGACCGAGCTGCTCGTCCTCGACCCGCACGGACACGTGGAGCACGCGGCATCCGTCCTGGACGACGGGGTGACGACGTGGCTCATCGTCGACGCGACCAGCGTCGAAGCGCTCGCGACCTGGCTGAAGAGGATGGTCTTCCGCGCCCAGGTGGTCGTGACGCATGAAGCCGACATGACCGTGCTCGGCTCGTTCGGTGGAGGCACGGCCGAGGCCCTGATCGCGCCCCACGTCCACGCACCCGCGGGTGTGTCGCTCGTGTGGATCGATCCCTGGTCGCACGTGGCAGTGGGCGGACACCAGTACGCAGCGGGCCCCCACCCCGGTGCCGATTGGAACTGGCGCCAAGCGATCGTGGCGACGGATGCCGCGGCCGACATCGCCGCCGCGATCCCCCGCGCCGCGGACGTCGAGGCCGCCGGGTTGATCGCCGCCGAAGCGCTCCGCATCGCGGCGTGGCGCCCCCGCCGCGCCAACGAGGTCGATGAGCGGACGCTGCCCCACGAACTCGACTGGTTGCGTTCGGCCGTGCACCTCGACAAGGGCTGTTACCGAGGGCAGGAAACCGTCGCCAAGGTCCACAACCTCGGCCATCCGCCACGCCGCCTGGTGTTCCTGCACCTGGACGGCAGCGACGCGGTTCTGCCCGAGCCGGGTGCGCCCGTCTCGCTGGCCGGCACGGAGGTCGGGCGCGTTACGTCGGTCGCGCTCCACCACGAGCTCGGCCCGATCGCGCTCGCCGTAGTCAAGCGAACCCTGCCGATCGACGCGACTCTGACCGTCGCGGCGGGTGACGAGACCGTGCTCGCGGCGCAGGAGGTCATCGTCCCGCCGGGAGCGGGAGCCGAGGCATCCGTCCCGCGCCTGCCGCGGCTATCGGCGCGCGCCCGCGCGTGACCGGCGCCGCCGGTCGTTCCGGTTCGGACGATCCGAGGCAGGAACCGCTTCCGCCCATCACGACCGCCGTTCCGGTGAGGTTGCGTGACCGCTTCGATCCGCGACCGGGCGTACGCCGCGTTCAGAACTCCGCGTTGCCGATCATCCAGATCGTCGTCGCGGCGACCGCCGCGTACGCGTTCGCCTACTTCGTGGTGGGACATCAGACCCCCCTGCTCGCCGGGACGGTGACCGTCGCGAGCTTGGGACTCGTGCGCGATGCCCGCCCGCGTCGGGTTCTCGAAACGGTCGTCGGGATGATCCTCGGCATTTTGATCGCCGAGGTCCTGCTGCTCGTCGCGGGACGGGGATGGTGGCAGGTGGGGCTCGCCCTGGCGGTGACCCTCGTGGTGGCACGGTTCCTCTCGCCCCAGGCGAGTTTTGCGATCGCCGCCGCGATCCAGTCCCTCATCGTGCTGATCATCCCCGCCTCGACGAGTGTGCCGTTCTCACGCATGCTCGACGGCGTCGTCGGGGGAGTGGCGGCCCTGTTGGCTACGGCGCTGATCCCGCGCAGTCCACGGGGCGAAGCGCGTCGGGACGTGGCGACGCTGTTCCGCGCGTTCGACGGCGCCGTGATGAGCCTTGCCATCGCGCTGCGCCAGGGCGACCGTGCCCGTGCCGAGCGCGGGCTGCAGAAGGCGCGCGCGCTCGACCCGCTCGTCCGGGCGTGGCGCGAGACGTTGGAGTCTTCCGTGGCCATCGCTCGCATCTTCGCCCTGGCTCTGGACCAGCCGGGCAGAGTTGGCGCGGGCCGAGCGCGCGCTGGCCGCCATGGACCTCGCGACCCGGAACCTGCGTGTTGTCGCGCGGCGGACGGCCTATCTCGTGGATGACGGTGTGCCGCGTCCCGTTGCCGCGGATCTCGTGCTGACGCTCGGTCGGGGGGCTTCGCTCGTGGAGCAATCGCTGGCGGACATCTCCCTCGAGCCCGTCGCTCAAGAGGCCCTCGCCGGGATCGCGCACCATCTCGATCCCACCGAAGTGGTGCCGGGCGCAGGCTTCGGCGATCAGAACCTCATCGCCGCACTGCGACCGTTCGTCGTCGATCTTCTGATCGGTGCGGGCATGCCCGCCGATCAGGCGCGTGCCGCTATCCCGCGTCTCTGACGTCGCCCATCAGCCGGGAGCGACGGCCGACCACGGCAGGGTCAGTTCACCCAGCCGCCACCGGGTGCGTCCGCCGAGCACCGGCACGCCCGTTGCTCGTAGCGTTTCGACCGCGGCGATCCAGCGTTGCTGGGGACTGAAGACGCCCAAGGGCGCGGCTCGGGTCCATGCCGTGTCGAGCGCGGAGAGCACGGCGTGCACACGCTCACCCGGGACATTGCGGTGGATGAGTGCTTTGGGGAGACGCTCGGCGACGATCGAGGGCAGATCGAGGTCGGCGAGCCGCAGCGCGATGGTCAACCGGACCGGCTCGCTTCCGGGGTTCACATCGACCCAGGAACAGACACGGCCGACCTCGTCGCAGGTGCCTTCGATGAGCGCACCCGCGGGCTGGAGTCGAGCGGATGTCAGGGCCCAGGCATCCGCGACCTGCTCCTCTTCGTACTGGCGCAGCACGTTCATCGCCCGAACCAGGACGGGCCGTCGTCCGCCGGGGAGGGGGAGCTCGAAACCACCGAGCTCGAAGCGGGCTCGGGCGTCAGGTGCGAAGGATGTCTTGCCCGCGCGCACCGCCGCGAGCTGTTCGCGTGCCCGTGCAACGCGTTCGGGGTCGATCTCGACGCCGACGACCTCGACGTCGGCGCGCACCCGCGCGAGGCGCGTCCAGAGTTCCAGCGCCGTCACCGCACTGGCCCCGAATCCGAGATCGACGACGAGCGGATCGTCCGTTCGGCGCAGGGCGGGCAGCTCCGCAAGATACCGGTCGTTGCGCCTCAGCCTGTTCGTGCCCGTCGTCCCGCGCGTCGTCTGCCCAACGGGGCGACCCGCAGAAGGACGGTGTGCGGGCGGGCGCTGCGCGGTCATCCCTCCATGATGTCGGGAATGTCCTTCACCCGGCGCCGATATCATGGGCGCATGACCGAGCCTTATACGTTGATCCTGCTCCGCCACGGCCAGAGCGAGTGGAACGAGTTGAACCTCTTCACCGGTTGGGTCGATGTGCGCCTGACGGACCTCGGCAAGGCCGAGGCCAAGCGGGGCGGCGAACTTCTCGCCGAGGCGGGTCTGCTGCCAGACGTTCTGCACACCTCTGTGCTCAGCCGTGCGATCCAGACGGCCAACATCGCGCTCGATGCCGCCGACCGCCTGTGGATCCCGGTGACCCGCACGTGGCGCCTGAACGAGCGTCACTACGGCGCGCTGCAGGGCAAGGACAAGGCGCAGACCCTCGCCGAGTTCGGCCCCGAGCAGTTCATGCTGTGGCGCCGGTCGTTCGACGTGCCGCCGCCCGAGATCGCCGACGACGACGAGTTCAGCCAGGTCTCCGACCCGCGCTACGCCGGAATCGACGGCGACATCCCCCGAACCGAATCGCTCAAGCTCGTGATCGACCGCATGCTCCCCTACTGGGAGAGCGGCATCGTTCCGGACCTGCGCGCCGGCAAGACCGTGCTCGTCACAGCGCACGGCAACTCGCTGCGCGGACTCGTGAAGCACCTCGAGGGCATCAGCGACGACGACATCTCCGAGCTCAACATCCCGACCGGCATCCCGCTCGTCTACCGCCTCGGCGAAGACCTGCTGCCCCTCGGACCGGGCGAATACCTCGACCCCGATGCCGCCGCGGCCGGAGCCGCGGCCGTCGCCGCACAGGGTAAGAAGTAACGACCCCGTTCAGCACGAAAAGGGACCGGATGCCGAGGCATCCGGTCCCGTTTCGGTGTCGAGGCTAAGCGAGGGTAGCGCCTGTGGCGTCCGACCAATCGCCCGTCGCGAGGTAGACGACCTTCTTGGCCACGGACTCGGCGTGGTCGCCGAAGCGCTCGTGGTAACGGCTCGCGAGGGTCGCGTCGACCGTCGCCATCGCCTCGCCCTGCCAGTTTTCGCCGAGGACCTTCTCGAAAACCGAAACGTGGAGGTCGTCGAGCTGATCGTCGAGATTGCGAATCTCTTCGGCGATGGCGACATCCGCGTCCTCAGCAGCTCGGAGAGCTTCTGCGCCATCTGCACGTCGACCTGGCCCATGCTCGTGAAGGTGCTCTTCAGCCCCTTGGGGATCGCGCGCTCAGGGAAGCGGTAGCGGGTCAGCTGAGCGATGTGCTCGGCGATGTCCCCCATCCGCTCGAGCGAGGCCGACATGCGCAGAGCGCTCACGACGATGCGCAGGTCGCGAGCGACGGGTTGCTGGCGCGCGAGGATCTCGATGGCCAGCTCGTCGAGCGCAACGGCCTTTTCGTCGATGATGCTGTCGGCGTCGATGACCTCTTCGGCGAGCGAGACGTCGCTCGAGCCGAACGCCTGGGTGGCCTTCTCGATCGCGGTAGCGACGAGCTCGGAGATCTCGACAAGGCGCCCCTGGACGTCCTCGAGGGACTGATGGAAGACTTCGCGCACGGTGCTGGTCCCTTTCCCGGTCGGTCGGACACGGCGCCCGCGACCTCCGCGATCATCTCCGCCGAAGGTTAACGGATGGTGCCGCTCCGGTGAATAGTACCCGGGCGTGCGCCACGCTCTTGCGGTCCCGGTCCGCCGTTCCCGACGCGTGACCCTACGCTGGGTCTCATGGACCCGGTGCAGATCGCGCTCCTCGCGTTACTTGCGGGAGCGGTGATAGGTCTCGGCGTATCAACCCTCGTCTTTGCGGCATTGCGAGCGGCGGAGCGTGCTGAGGCGGAGGCGGCCGTGACCGTACCCTCCGGTGTTCTGCAGGTGCTCGACGCCATGGAAGGTGCCGCATCCGTCGTGGATGCGTCGCTGACCGTCGTTGCGGCCTCACCCGCTGCACCGGGGTTCGGCATGTCGGCGGGTGAAGTGATCAGCGTCGAAGACCTGCGCGTGCTGGTTCGCGCGACGCGAACATCCGGTGGAGCGGAGAGCGCGCGCTTTCGCATGCGCCGAGCCGCAGGGGGCACTGCTCTGCTTGCGACCGAGGGTCGGCTGGTGTCGGCGCGCGCGGCATCGCTGGACGGCACGCACGTCCTGCTCGTCGTAGACGACGTCACCGAGCAGGAGCGCCTGGAGCAGATGCGGTACGACTTCGTCGCTAACACCAGCCACGAACTCAAGACGCCGGTGGGTGCCGTGAGCCTGCTCGCCGAGGCGATCGAATCTGCCGCCGACGACCCGCCGCAGGTACGTGCGTTCGCTGTGCGACTGCAGGCCGAAGCCGCACGCCTGTCCCGTCTGACGAGTCGCATCATGGATCTGTCTCGACTGCAAGCCGCGGACGAGCTGCCGGAGCCGCGCGACGTCTCGATCGACGAGGTTGTCGCGTCATCCGTCGAGTCGAACGCCGTGCAGGCGGATTCTGCGGGTGTCGAACTGCTGCGTGGCGGCGACCGGGGAGCGATCGTCCGGGGCGACCCGACCATGTTGATCGAGGCCGTCAGTAACCTGATTGCCAACGCGGTCGCGTATTCCCCGAAGGGGGGACGCGTGGGCGTCGGCGTGCGCGTCGAAGACAAAGTGGTCGAAATCGCCGTCACCGATCAGGGAATCGGCATCGTCGAGGCCGATCAGCAGCGCATCTTCGAGCGTTTCTACCGTGCCGACGGAGCGCGCTCTCGCCGCACGGGCGGCACCGGCCTGGGGCTCGCGATCGTCAAGCACGCCGTTCAGCGGCCACGGCGGCGAGGTCCGCGTGTGGTCGCAGCCCGGACGAGGATCGACCTTCACGATCCGGCTCCCGCGGTCATCGGCCCCCGAAAACACCGAGAAGCCCCGCCGCCGCCGGAAAACGAGCGAGTCGACCAACCGTCGTAAGGCGAACGACACCACGAAGAAACGCCGAGGCGCCATGAACGCCGAACGCGCCCCCGAGGGAGAGAAGAAGACATGACCCGGGTCCTCCTCGTCGAAGACGAACCCGATCTGGCCGAACCGTTGGCCTACCTGCTGCGCCGTGAAGGCTACGAGGTCGAGATCGCCGAAGATGGCCCCGCGGCCGTCTCCGCATTCGAAGAGCGTGGATGCGACATCGTGCTGCTCGACCTCATGTTGCCGGGCATGTCGGGAACCGAGGTGTGCCGACGCATCCGTCAGACGTCGGCGGTACCGATCGTCATGGTCACCGCGAAGGACTCCGAAGTGGACATCGTCGTCGGGCTGGAGCTCGGAGCGGACGACTACGTCACCAAGCCATACTCCGCACGCGAACTGCTCGCCCGTATGCGAGCGGTTCTTCGTCGCACCGCCGAGCCCGACGTCGATCTCGAGGAGCATGTCCTCGCCGGCGGTCGTGTGACCCTCGACATCGACCGCCACAGCGTCTCGGTGGACGGTTCGGAGATCGGTATGCCGCTGAAGGAATTCGAGCTTCTCGAGGTGCTCATGCGCAACGCCGGTCGCGTTCTGACCCGGGGCCAGCTGATCGACCGCGTGTGGGGAAGCGACTACTTCGGCGACACCAAGACGCTCGATGTGCACATCAAGCGCATCCGTTCACGCATCGAACGGACACCGAGTGAGCCGACGATGCTCGTGACCGTGCGAGGGCTCGGGTACCGCTTCGAGTCGGAGTGACGGGCGCTCAGGGAACGAACTGTTCGAGGTAGCTCGTTTCGCCCGTGAGGATGGGCACCTCGACGAGGGAACCCTCGGCGTCGCCGGCCTGGAAGTAGACGGGCATGGTCGCGCCCGGGATCGTGTCGATGTTGGGGAACGGCAGCGGGTCGTTCTCGCCGTCCATGCCGAGGCTGATCGCTTCGCTCGCGGCCAGCCGGACGGTGAGTTCCGTCTTGTCGGAACCCTCGCCGTACTCGACCCGGAGCGTCACGGGGTCGGTGCTCTCGTTGACGAAGGCGGCGAGGAAGTTGCCGTCGATTCCGTCATCCGAGACGACGAGCGCGTTGCGCACGGCGACATCGCCCGTTTTCGCAGAGACGCCGTCGGCGGGTGCGTAGGGGATGAGCGTCGCCTGCGGCGCGATCAGGGCGCACCCGGAAGTTCCCACCAGAACGGCGGCCACAAGAGCCAGAGACGCGAGCCGACGGGATTTCACGGGTCCTCCAGGGAGATCGCAGACATTGCGGTCTCATTCTAGGGGGCCCGCTTGATCGCTGCTGCGCCCGGTGCGCGGCGCACCTTAGCGTATGGTCCCTGTGGTATTCTGTAGGTTGCCGAAAGGACATAACTGCATGCTTTTTGAGGTTGGCGAAACGGTCGTTTACCCGCACCACGGGGCCGCGACGATCATCGAAGTCAAAGACCGGGTCATCAAGGGCGAGACCAAGAAATACCTGAAGCTCAACGTCACTCAGGGCGACCTCGTTATCGAGGTACCCGCAGAGAACGTCGACCTCGTCGGCGTTCGCGACGTCATCGGCAGAGAGGGTCTCGACAAGGTTTTCGAGGTGCTTCGCGCACCCTTCACCGAAGAGCCCACGAACTGGTCTCGCCGCTACAAGGCGAACCTCGAGAAGCTCGCTTCCGGCGATGTCATCAAGGTGAGCGAGGTCGTTCGCGATCTGTGGCGTCGCGACCAGGACCGCGGTCTGTCCGCGGGTGAGAAGCGGATGCTCGCCAAGGCGCGCCAGATCCTCATCTCCGAGCTCGCGTTGGCCGAGAAGACCGACGAAGAGCGCGCCGGTGTCGTGCTCGACGAGGTCCTCGCAAGCTAGGCTCCCGGCGTGAGCATCACGCCATCTCCTCGTGTCGGCATCATCGTCGTCGCGGGCGGTTCCGGCACGCGCCTCGGCGCGGGCACCCCGAAAGCCTTCGTCGGCATCGATGAACATTCGATGCTTCGCCATGCCCTGCGGGGCGTGC
The DNA here is from genome assembly GCA_963740165.1 of uncultured Actinomycetota bacterium. Classification (GTDB taxonomy): domain Bacteria; phylum Actinomycetota; class Actinomycetes; order Actinomycetales; family Microbacteriaceae; genus Microbacterium. The sequence continues at coordinate 185,211 of CAVUDC010000005.1, forward strand.
TCGCCGCGGGTCCGATGCAGGTCGTCATCGTCGCGCCCGCCGGGCGTGAGGGTGATGCCCTGACCGAGGCTTTGGCCGCGTCGGAAGAGGCCCCCGCGCTCGAGAGTGGTCGTCGGCGCGATCTGATCTCGGTCGTCACCGGGGGCGAAACGCGGCAGCGCTCGGTCGCCGCGGGTCTGGGTGCACTCTGGGCCGATGTCGAGGTGGTGCTGGTGCACGACGCGGCACGGGCCCTCACCCCGCCCGCCGTGTTCGAGCGGGTCGTCGAGGCGGTGGACCGAACCGGGTCGGGCGTCGTTCCGACCCTCCCGGTGATCGACACGATCAAGCGAGTCGGGGGAGATGTCGTCCTCGAGGCTGTCGATCGTGCCGATCTCGCGGCGGCTCAGACCCCGCAAGGGTTTCCCCGCGGAGTGCTTGTCGCGTCCTACGGGAGCGCCGAGCAGGACTACACGGACGACACGGCGCTCGTGGCTGCCGCGGGTCATCCGATTGTCACCGTGCCGGGTGACGCCCTCTCGTTCAAGATCACCACACCGGCCGACATGGATCGCGCGCGAGGACTGATCGTCCCGATCGCGCCCGCACATGCACGCTTCGAAACCGGCGGGCGTGCGCCCCGGGTGGGCGTGGGTACGGACGTTCACGCTTTCGAGGTCGTCGATGCTGCCGGGGACGCTGCCGCCGAGCTCTGGCTCGCGGGGCTGCACTGGCCGGGCGAACCGGGACTGGCGGGGCACTCGGATGGCGACGCCGTCGCGCACGCGATCGTCGACGCACTTCTCTCCGCCGCCGGGCTCGGCGACATCGGCACGCACTTCGGCGTCGATCGTCCCGAGTTCGCGGGGGCACACGCGGATGCCTTCTTGACGCGGACGCGGGAGCTGCTCGGTAACGCGGGCTGGGCTGTCGGAAACGTCTCCGTTCAGTTCCAGGCGAACCGACCGCGATTCTCGACCCGTCGCGCCGAAGCGGAAGCGGCGCTGTCCGACGCTCTCGGTGCGCCCGTTTCGATCGCCGCGACGACGACGGACGGACTCGGATTCCCCGGGCGCGGTGAGGGTGTGGCGGCCTTCGCCGTGGCTCTCGTCATCCCCGTCTGACACCTGCCCGTCTAGCTCGTTCCCGTCTGACGTGTTCCCGTTCGAGCGTCACGCCTCAACGGCGAAAGGCTTCGGATCCCGGGGCGCGCGCGAGCCCCACGCCAGGGTGACGAGGCCGACGGCGAGCACCAGGAGTCCCGTGACGGCGAGAACGCTCAGTTGCTCGCCGAGTACCGTGACACCCAGGATGCTGGCGGTCAGCGGCTCGCCGAGGGTCAGCGTCGCGGCGGTCGCCGCGGTCAGCCCGTTCAGGCCCCACGTGAACAGCACGTAGGCGACGGAGATCGTCCCGATGCCGAGCCATACGGCCATCACCACGCCCGCGGGTTCCCGGAGCCATACAAGGTCGACGAACGGCAGTACGCAGGCCGAGAGCACCGCCGAGCCCACGCCCATCGCGCCGACCACGGTGAACGGGTCCCACCCGTCATCCAGCAGTCGCCGCTGGGCGTTGGCGATGACGGCGAAGGTCGCGCCCGCGCCGACCGAGCCGAGGAATCCGAGGGGGTCAGTCCCGCCGGCGCCCGCGACATCCGTCCCGCCGCCGATTCCCAGGAGGGCGACACCGACGGTGGAGAGTGCCGTGGCGAGCAGCCAGGCGCCGCTCGGACGGCGGCGCGTCAGCGACCACTCGAGCACACCGGCGAGGATCGGCGCCGAGCCGAGCGCGATGACGGTGCCCACCGCCACGCCGTTTCGGGCGGTGCCGAGGAAGAACAGCGGCTGATAGAGCGCGAGGCACAGGCCTGTGAGCGCCATGAGGCCCAGGGGGGCGGCCGTGAGGCGGGGACGCGGGGCGACGGTACCGCGGCGGTGCGCGCGGTGGGCGAGTACGAAGGCGATCATCGCAAGGCCCGTCCCGCCGATCACGAGGCGCACGGCTCCGACCGCGAGAGGCGTGGTGTTTTCGGGGCCGAGCGCCTGCGACGTGCCGGTCGTGCCGAAGAGGACGGCCGCGGCGAGCACGGCGAGGACAGGAAGCACCCCTCAGTTCTACCCCGCCGGGCTCGGGGCGTCGAACCGTCGCGAACCGCTGCATCCGTCGCCCTGATCGAGCGTTTTGTGACGGCTCGATGCGCCGAAGACCCGCCGGTAGTCTAGGCAGGTGACTCTCCGGCTCTACGACACGAAGGCGCAGCAACTGCGCGACTTCGTGCCGAGCGACCCCGGACGCGTCTCAATGTATGTCTGCGGCCCCACCGTTCAGTCGGGCCCGCACCTCGGGCACCTGCGCGGCGCGCTGGCCTTCGACGTTCTGCGCGGATGGCTCGAGCACCGGGTCGGCGCCGTGACCTACGTCCGCAACGTCACCGATATCGACGACAAGGTGCTCGCGAACGCGACGCCCGACGAGAGCTGGTGGGCACTCGCATACCGCATGGAGTTGGCGTTCTCGGACGCGTATGCCGCGATCGGCATCCGTCCGCCGACCTACGAGCCCCGCGCCACGGCCTCGATTCCGCAGATGCAGGAGTTGATCGCTCGACTCATCGCCGAGGGGCACGCCTACGCCGCCGAGGGTGATGTCTACTTCGACGTTCGATCGTGGCCCGCGTACGGCACGCTCACGCGTCAGTCGCTCGACGCGATGGAGCCGGCCGCAGATGCCGATCCACGCGGCAAGCGGGATCCTCGCGACTTCGCGCTGTGGAAGGGCGCTAAGACGGACGAACCCGATAGCGCAACCTGGGAATCGCCCTGGGGCGATGGTCGCCCGGGCTGGCACATCGAGTGCTCGGCGATGTCGCGTCGGTACCTCGGTCCCGAGTTCGATATCCACGGCGGCGGGCTCGACCTGCGCTTCCCGCACCACGAGAACGAGCTCGCGCAGACCACCGCGGCGGGGGATCCCTTCGCCCGGTATTGGGTGCATAACGGACTCGTCACCGTCGACGGACAGAAGATGTCGAAGTCGCTCGGCAACTTCGTGCTCGCCGAAGACATATTGCGCGCCTACGACCCGCTCGTCGTTCGCTACGCCCTGGTCTCGGCGCACTACCGGTCAAACCTCGACATCACCGAATCGTCGTTCGCCGAGGCGGCGTCGGCACTCGAGCGGCTGCGCACCTTCCTCGTGCGGCTGGGCCGCGCCCGCGGTGGGGAGTACGGATGGCTCGCCACCGACCTTCCCGAGGCATTCGTCGCCGCGATGGACGACGACCTGGGCGTTCCCGAGGCGCTCGCCGTGCTGCACGAGACGGTGCGCGCGGGGAACGCGGCGCTCGACGCGGGAGACCTCGATGTAGCGACGACCGCGGCTATCCACGTGCACACGATGGCGGGGATTCTCGGGATCGACCCGATGTCCGAGCGCTGGCGCGGGCATTCGGACGGCGCGGAGGCCCGCGCATTGCATACTCTGGTCACGAGCCTGATCGACCAGCGTGCGCGTGCGCGCGATGGCAAGGACTGGGCGGCGGCAGATCGGATCCGCGACGCCGCCGCGGCGGCCGGCATCACCTTAGAAGACACCTCAGACGGCACGCATTGGAGCATCGATGGCTAAGCCAGGACGGCCCGGCGCGAGCAGGGGCAAAAAGGGCCCCACAAAGGGCACGGGCGGAAAGAACAAGCGCTCGCTCGAAGGTCGTGGGCCGACGCCCAAGGCCGAGGACCGCGCGTGGCACCCGGCGGGTAAGCGCAAGGCCGCGGCCGAACGCTTCACGGCCGCCGGCGGCAAGGGGCGCCCCAGCTCGAACCCGAACTCGGGGCGCGCACCCCGGGCGAAGAAAGACGAAGAAACCGAGGTCGTCACCGGTCGTAACTCGGTGCTGGAGGCGCTGCGGGCGAAGATCCCCGCAACGGCTTTCTACATCGCGCAGCGAGTCGAGATGGATGACCGTGTCAAAGAGATGCTGTCACTCGCGGCGAACCGCGAGATCCCGGTGCTCGAGGTCACGCGCCCCGAACTCGACCGCATGGCCGGCTTCGACGGCGTGCACCAGGGCGTCGCGCTGAAGGTACCCCCGTACGAGTACGGACACCCGCAGGACCTGCTGGAGAAGATCATCGACTCCGGCAAGCTGCCGCTCTTCGTCGCCCTCGACGGCATCACCGACCCCCGCAACCTCGGCGCGATCATCCGCTCGACCGCCGCTTTCGGCGGGCACGGCATCATCCTTCCGCAGCGTCGTTCGGCGAGTGTGAACAGCGCGGCCTGGAAGACGAGCGCCGGCGCCGCAGCACGCACCCCCGTCGTGGTTGCACCGAACCTCACCTCGACGCTGAAGGACTTCAAGCGTCAGGGAGTGTTCGTGCTCGGACTCGACGGTGATGGCGATGTGTCGCTGCCCGCACTCGAGCTCGCCGACCGTCCGATCGTGATCGTCGTCGGCAGCGAGGGCAAGGGCCTGTCGCGCCTGGTCGCGGAAACCTGCGACCAGATCGTCTCGATCCCGATCTCTGCCAGCACAGAATCGCTCAACGCCGGCATCGCCGCATCCGTCGCCCTGTATCAGGTGTCGACGCTGCGAGCCTCCGTCGGCGACTGAACGACCCGCTCAACAGAACGCGAAAGGACCCCGGATGTCTCGCATCGTCGTCATCGGAGGAACCGGCTACGCCGGCAGCCACATCGTCGCCGAGGCGGCCCGGCGCGGACACACCGCGTTGTCGGTCGCGCGGACCGCGGCATCCGACCGCCAAGAAGGCGTCACGTACATCGAGGGCTCGCTGCTCGACGTGCCCGGCCTCGTCGCCGAGATCCAGGGCGCCGAGGTCGTCATCCTGTCTGTTCCCGCACGGGGCGAGATGGCGGGGCTCGTCCGGCCCGCCGTGGCCGAGCTCGTCGCGACGCTCCAACCGGGAACGCGGATCGGCGTGATCGGCGGTGCGGGCGGGAGTCTCTCTGCCCCCGGCGGCCCGCGAGTCATCGATCTGCCGAGCTTCACCGAGGAATACAAGCCCGAGGCCTTCGAGGCCATCGGCATTCTCGAAGACCTGCAGGCGGGCGACCCGCCGGTCGACTGGTTCTTCGTGCACCCGGCTGGCGGGTTCGGCATGTGGAACCCCGGTGAGCGGACGGGCTCGTACCGCGACGGCGGCGACGTCATCGTCACGGATGCGGATGGCGAATCCTTCATCTCGGGCGCAGACCTCGCGGTTGCGGTGCTCGACGAGATCGAATCACCGCAGCACTCGCGCGAGCGCTTCACCGTCGGGTACTAGTCCCGCGTCGAGTCGAGTCGCGTCGAGTCGCGTCGTTTCGACTCGCTGGCGCTCGCTCAACGACCGGGGCGCTCGTTCGTTGAGCGAGGCCACAGGCCGAGTCGAAACGCGTGTCAGACGAGGTCGCGCCAGTCGACGGCGTCTGCCTCGGGGTCCGGCTCGATGGGCGCATCCTCGGGGATGACCGAGAGCGCCAGGGTTTCGGTCGGCGGGCCCATGATGGTGGCCTCGTCCCGGCGATGGCGCAGCACATTGTTGACGTAGGACGTCAGTGCCTCGGCGAGAGGAACGGACGATCCGCGCTCCTGCGACATGTACCACCTGTGCTCCAACACCTGGTGGAACACCTCGGCGGGTTCGAGCTTGGCGCGCAGGTCGTAGGGAATGGCCTTGACGACGGGTTCGAAGACGCGCGTCAGCCACTCGTGAGCGACCATCTCTTCGTCGGCGCCGAGGCGTGAGACCCGGGCGCGGAATTCGTCGAGGTCGTTCAGCAGCCGCCGCGCCTGGTTCTCCTCGACGTCCAGTCCCGTCAGCCGAATCAGACGTCGCTGGTGGTGCCCGGCATCGACGACCTTCGGTTGGATCGAGACGCGCGTGCCGTCGGGGGCTGCCTGGATCGACATCTCGCCGATGTCGAATCCGAGGGCGTTCAGCCGCTGCACGCGTTCGGTCAGGCGCCACGACTCCGCCGACGAGAAGCTCTCTTGATCGGTGAGGGCCGCCCAGAGCGAGTGATACGACGAGAGGATGCCGTCGGCGATCTCGACCGCGTCGACACCGCCCTCGAGCCGGCCGCCCGCCTCGAGGTCCATGATCTCGCCCGCGATATTGGTGCGTGCGACATCGAGGTCGTGCTCGCGCTGGCCGAGGGTCAACCCGTTCTCGTGCAGCTCGCCCGTCTCGGCGTCGACGAGGTACGCGGCGAAGGCGCCGGCATCCCGGCGAAAGAGCGTGTTCGAGAGCGACACATCACCCCAGAAGAAGCCGACGTTGTGCAGGCGCACCAGCAGCACCGCGAGCGCATCGACCAGGCGCGTCGCGGTGTCGGGTCGCAGCACCTGTGTGAACAGGGCGCGGTAGGGGAGCGAGAACTTCAGGTGCGCGGTCACCAGGGCGGCCGGGAGAGGCTCGCCCGAGGCATCCTTGCGCCCCGCGATCACCGCGACGCGGTCGACGCATGGCACGTCGAGCCGGTGCAGGTTCCCGAGCATCTCGTACTCGCGCCGCGCCATCTCGGCCGTCGTCTCTTTCACAGCCACGACGCGGCCGGACAGATTTGCGAAACGCACCAGGTGGCGCGAGAGCCCCTTAGGGAGTGAGACGATCGTGCTGCTCGGCCACTCAGCGAGCGGCACCGACCACGGCAAAGTCAGCAAGCCCGGATCGACCTCGCTCGCGGTGATGTTGAGGGCATCGCTCACGGTTCCTCCTCGGTCGATTTCCGGTCCTGCGGGCGCGGGAAAATGCGTGCGGCGCGGGCCTCCGAGGAGGACCCGCGCCGCACGAGGGAGTTACGCCGAGACGACGGGCTTGTCGCTGAGGCGCTCGCCCGAGACGACGTCGAACACGTGCATGTGTCCGGGGATCGGTGCGAGGCTGATCGTCTCACCTGAACTCGGGTGGCGGCGTCCGTCGACGCGAGCGACGAGGTCGGTGCGCTGGCCGCCCACATCCGCGTGTCCGTAGAGGTAACCGTCGGCGCCGAGCTCTTCGACCAGGTCGACCGTGACCGACAGGCCCGGGCCGTCCGCTCCGGCGAGCACGACGTCCTCGGGGCGGATGCCGATCGTGACCTCGCTGCCGTTCGCGCGGCTGAGGGTGTCGGCCTCGATCGCGACAACCGTGTTGCCGAACTGCACGCCACCCTCGACGAGGGGAACCGTGAACAGGTTCATGGCGGGCGAGCCGATGAAGCCTGCAACGAAGACGTTCTTCGGCGTCTCGTACAGGTCGCGCGGCGTACCCACCTGCTGCAGCAGGCCGTCCTTCAGCACGGCGATGCGGTCACCCATGGTGAGCGCCTCGGTCTGGTCGTGCGTCACGTAGACCGTGGTGACGCCGAGACGCCGCTGGAGCGACGCGATCTGGGTGCGCGTCTGGACACGGAGCTTGGCGTCGAGGTTCGACAGCGGCTCATCCATGAGGAACACCTGCGGCTGGCGGACGATGGCGCGACCCATCGCCACGCGCTGACGCTGACCACCCGAGAGGGCCTTGGGCTTGCGGGTCAGGTACTGCTCGAGGTCGAGCAGCTTCGCGGCCTCGAGCACGCGGGCGGCGCGCTCGTCCTTGCCGATGCCGGCGATCTTCAGGGCGAAGCCCATGTTCTCGGCGACCGTCATGTGCGGGTACAGGGCGTAGTTCTGGAAGACCATCGCGATGTCGCGATCCTTCGGCGGGACATCGGTGACGTCACGGTCACCGATCAGGATGCGGCCCGAGTTGACCTCTTCGAGGCCAGCGAGCATGCGCAGCGACGTGGATTTTCCGCAGCCGGAGGGGCCGACCAGAACGAGGAATTCGCCGTCTGCGACGTCGAGACTCAGCTTATCGACGGCGGGACGCTCGCCTCCGGGGTACAGGCGGGTGGCGTTGTCGAACGTGACGGATGCCATTGTTTTCTCCTTCACCGGCAGGTACGTGCCGGACGATCCGTAGTGAATGGAAGTGGCGGGTGTGAGCCGCCGCGGGCGCATCAGTGCGCCTGTCCGAATTATGGCACAGCAATAGGCGCCCCGTCTGGGTGATTCCCAGCCTCTCTGGTTACCATCGATTGCGGATGTCGCTTTCCCGGGCGCGTCCTACCCGAAAGCACCCGATGCTTTCGGCCCGAGCGATTCAGAGGTTTCATGTCGAGCGATGAGACGCCCAACGTCCCCGCGCGTCGCGACCGCCGCGAGGCGGTCCGCGAGAAGGCGGCGGCCGTGCAGGCCCGCCAGCGTCGTGGACGCGTCGCGCGGATCGTCGTCGGCAGTGTCGTCGTGACAGCCATCGTCGTCGGGGCTGGCGTCGCCGTTGCCTGGACGCTCGGCGAGGCGGCGTCGCAGCCGCAGCTCTCACCCGCCGTGCAGGACGACGGAATCGTGGTGGACTCGATTCCCTCGAGCGTCCTGGCATCCTTCGCCGGGGGCGGTGCGGCGGAAGCCCCGCCCGAGTCTTCCGATGCCACGGCTCCCGATGCGGCGGAGCCCGCCACGCCCGCGCCGACGTCGACCCAGCAGCCGCTGCAGGTCGAGGTCTATGTCGACTACCTGTCCGAGGCATCCTCCGACTTCCAGCTCGCGAACGCCCAGCAGCTGTCGGAATGGGTGTCGGAGGGGGCGGCGGCGATCTCATATCACCCGGTCGCACTCCTGACGGGCAAGTCCAACGGGACCAAATACTCCCTGCGTTCAGCGGGTGCGGCTGCGTGCGTTGCGACGTATGCGCCGACGTCGTTCTTCGCGTTCAATCACAAACTGCTCGAGCAGCGCCCTGAGCTCGACACCGACGGGCTCAGCGACACCGATCTGGCCGTCCTCGCGCAAGCCGTGGGTGTTGAGAACCCCAAGCGGGTCACGCGGTGCATCGAGAACGCGAGCTTCGTGCCGTGGGCGCAGAAGGCGACCGCGCGAGCACTGGCCGAGCCCGTCGCGGGCACCGACGCGGCGCTGACCGGCCCGAAGGTCTACGTCAACGGCACGCCGTACAACGGCGACCTGAGCGATGCGAAGGAGTTCGCGCAGTTCGTGCTCACTCTGGCGAGCGAGGCCTACTTCTCGACGCCGACCCCCACGCCCTCAGTCACTCCGACGACCACCCCGTCGCCGACCCCGTAACGAGTGAGCGGCTCGCTCTCTGCCCGGGCTCACGGCGTGCGGTCGTCGTCGATAGACTGGTGGACCTGCCGACTTGGCGCAATTGGTAGCGCACCTAACTTGTAATTAGGGGGTTACGGGTTCAAGTCCCGTAGTCGGCT